>CANQTJ010000073.1 GCA_947626705.1 uncultured Clostridia bacterium
TTGTCATACCTTATTTTCTTTTCAAAAAAAATTTAAAATTTTTTCAAAAAACTATTGACTTTTTATAGTTGGTCTTTCTAAGTTTTATATAAAGAATTTATTGTGCGCAGTTTCGTTTCTTACTTCGTTTTCATCGAAGTCCTTGTTCGTTCTGATGATATCCAAAATTTCCTGAATATAGAGCTGATCATCCATACCGACAACCTGAACAGGTCTCGGTGTTCTCCACCTGTGATAATCGTCGAAATTATCAGAAGTAATGACAACTCCGTACTTATCAGGATTCATGAAAATATCAGAGTCAGGATACGGAACAAAAAACTTCGGAAAAGTGAAGTCGAAAAGGTCTTTTTCTCTCATTTCCTTGAAAGTCTCAATATTGGTCTTGATGTCCTCTTTGTACTCAAAAGGCAAACCTACCATAGAGTACAGAGAAATAATTGGAACACCAACCTCATGTTTGACGATATCCAGAGCTTCTTGAAATGCTGTCAGGTCATAGTGTTTGGAAACTTTCAGTCTGACATCTTTAGAAAAATGTTCGGCACCAATCAGAATTTCAATCAGTCCATTTTCTACGAACTTCTTGAGAATAGGCTTACGAGCCACCTTAATCAGGAATCCAGGAGAAGTATTGATAGTAAAAGTACACTTAATACCTCTTCTTTCAATTTCGTTGATGACTTCTGTGTAAACCGCTTCATTAATGAAGAAGTCACTGTCAGAGAAATGGAACATCTTCACACCATAGGTTTTAATAATGTACTCCACTTCATCCATTCTAGAATGAACGTTAGTAAAGCAAATTTTCTTACCTACCTTGTGTTCAACACAGTACTTACATCTGTTTGGGCATCCGATTCCGAAGAAATTGTACCACAAGGTACCCATTCTTCTTTCTTCAGGGATAAGGCTGTAGTCTTTCGGACAATCGTAATACATATCAGTATCAATTCTCCAAAAAACTTCGTCTTCTCCTCTAAGGAGCTTTTTGATGAGCTCCAGAGTCTTGTCGATGCCATAGCCAGTAACTATATAGTCAAAGGCAACATCTTTGTCGTTGGTCAAAAAGTATTTGGTGTGCGGACCACCCAAAATGGTCTTTACATTACCGTTCATGCTCTTGACCGCCTGAGCCAGTCTTCTAACATGATTGAACTGAGGCGTGGTTGAGGTGAAACAGTAAATGTCGTAATCCGCATAATTGACCCGGATGTCTGCGATATAGTCCTTCTCAGAAGCAAAATAGTCTCCATTCGTGTAACTCACGAAAATACCACTCTGCTTAAGAAGGTATCCAAGCATCAACAATCCCTGATTGGAAATGTATTCAACTTGGCCGTGCATTTTCGCAACAACATCTTTGCCCAAGTAATCCATGATTACCTTGTTCTGTGCTTCTGCGTACTTAATCTGAGCGACATTTTCGTATCTCCAAATTTCGTCGTTCGGATCAGCCTGGAAAGAGATTGCATCCAGTAAAAGAACTTTCTTCATCATTCTTCCCTCCTGTTTGGTTTTTAATTTTTTTTCGACATACATATTCAATTTTCAATGTACATATTAATACAAACTTATAATTTTCACCTCCATTGTAAAAATTTTTGGTTTTACCTTTGTGAAATCTCACATAGATACTATTATAATATTATATTAATAGAATTCATTTGTATTGTATCATCTTTTTAATATTATGTCAATCACTTTGGTTGTATTTTATATTATCTTGTCATATTTCAACATATAAAAAATAAAAGTCAATCTGAATTATCAAATTAACTTTTATTTTCATTATATTTCTTTAACAATTTCAATAGCAATCTTTAAACACTCTTTTAATATAAAACTTCTATCATCTTTTAAAGTTCTTATATCCCAATTTTCTCCAGTAAGCGTATCGTCTGAATATAAAAACTGATAAACATTAATATTCCTTGAATTGGCAACAGCCATAATTGATGCACATTCCATCTCTACAACTTTGCAACCTTTTTCTATTCTTTTTTTTGTTTTATTTATAGTTTCTTTATATAAAGCATCAGTAGTCCATGTTTTTGTTAGCTCATACTTAATACTTTTCTTTTTAAAAATTTCTTCTAATTTCATGGCTGTTTTTACTTTTACAAAATCTGATGCTGGTATATAATGGTAACTCGTTCCTTCATCTCTATATGCCTCTGTTGGTATAATAAATGCTCCTTTTTTTATATCTGAAGTAAGTTCTCCACAAGATCCAAAGAATATAAAATTTTCAACACCTCTAGCATGTATTTCTTCCATCATTGCAGTTGTTGCAGGTCCTCCAACTAAAGTTCTATATAAAATAACTTCTTCTTTACCAATTTTTGTTCCATATATTTTAATTTTATCTCCACATACATTAATTTCACTATATTCTTGGAATTTTTTTTCATTCTCGACTATATCTATTAATTCTTTTTTAAAACAAACAATTGCAGTCTTTGGAAGTCTTTTTTGTCCTTTTGTTAAGATTTCAGCCTTAACAATTTCTTCACCTTCATCATAAGAATCTATTAAATTCATATTTATTCTCCTCATAATTTATAAATCACAAAAACAGATATTATCACTAATCGTCTTCTTGATAACAAATATCATTTTATTTTTCTAATTTTTTGAAATTATTTTAATTTACAATACATATTTTACAATTTTATCAAAAATTTTTATCCAATTTTATAAAACTCTATTTTATTAGTATCACACTAGTATCATTTTCTCATTTTTTTCTTTTATTTAAATCTATTAATTCAATCTGTATATTCTGTTCTAATATACTGCTCAACTAAATCTTCCATCTTTTGTCTCCCAATTTATTTTTTGTAATCTTTTGCTATTGTTAATATTCCAATATTTTATATCCTCTTATTGGTTTTCTTTTTTATGTATCGGAACTTGAATTATTATATCATATATATCATAAAATTTCTATATTTTAATTTATTTAAGTATCGTTTTTTAATTATATACTATTGATTTATAAAAAAAAGATATTTATTTCAAAGTTACTTCTACCTGATGAAATTATTTTTAGAAATCTTCTATAATTGCCTGTTTTATGTGATTTATGTAGAATTTTCCGTTTATAATAAATACTTCAATTACATCAAACCTTATATACATATCCAATAAATTATATTTATAAAGAAAATATTTAGCTACTTTATATAGATGCTTTTGCTTTATATAATTTACTGCTTCTGATGGTTTTCCAAATTTATCATTTGTTCTTGTTTTTACTTCAATAAAAACTATTTCATTATTGTCTTTTGCTACTATATCCATTTCTCCTTGTTTACAATAAAAATTATTCTTTAAAATTTCATACTTATTTTCTTCTAGATATTTTGTCGCAATTTGTTCTCCTATTTTTCCTATATCTCTATTTTTATACATTTTCATTTTATTTTAAAATTACTTCCTGGAAGTGATACAATTTTATCTTCTAATTCAAGCATCATAAGCTTATAATTTACTTCTTTTATATCTAACTTAGACTTTTTTACTATTTCATTTATGTTCATAGCTTTTTCTTTTTGTAATATATTATAAATTGTTTTATATTCTTGTTTTATGGTTTCATTTATAATTTGTTTTTCTGTATATTGTTCTTTATATATATCTTTTTGGACTTTGTTGTTTATTTGTTTCCTTTTTAGTTTTAAGTCTTTATACTCTTTTATTATATCATCTATTTCTGTAACTAAATATGCTCCTTCTTTTATCAACTTATTTGGTGTTATACCTTTTTTACTTTCTAAACTTGATGGAACACAAAATATTTTTTTATCTTGCTGTTTAGTTAACCTTGCTGTTACACTTGTACCACTTCTATATCCTCCTTCTATTACTAATGTTCCTATAGCTATTCCACTAACTATTCTATTTCTTTCTAAAAATCTTTTTGAGTTTTCTTTTTCGTTTTCTTCATATTCTGTTACTATTAAACCATTATTTTTTATTATATCTTTATATAGTTTTATATTTTCTTCTGGATATATGTTATTTAGCCCACTTGGTAATACTGCTATTGTGTTTCCTGTTGTTTCTATACTGCCTATATGTGCAAAACTGTCTATACCTTTTGCCATTCCGCTTATTATAGTTATACCTTGTATGCTTAATTCTCTAGAAAATTTTTTTGCCATTCTTTCTCCATATTGTGTACATTCTCTTGTTCCAATAATTGCTATACATGGTGTATCTAATAATTTTATATTTCCTTTGACATACAGACTTTTAGGTGGATTTTTTATTTTTCTTAATTCTTTTGGATATATTGCATCTTCTATGTTTATTTTCATTTTTAAAATTTATCTCCATATTTTTTATCTAAATTTCTATATTGTATTGCTTCTGCTAGATGTGATTTTTCTATATTTCTTTTATTATCTAAATCAGCTATAGTTCTAGATACTTTTAGAATTCTTGTATAGGCTCTGGCACTTAATCCTAATTTGTTAAATGCTAATTCTAATATTTTTTTACATTCATTGTCTAATATACAATATTGTTCTATCATTTTAGGAGTTAACTCAGAATTAGAAAATATATTAGTATTCTTGTATCTTATATACTGAATTCTTCTTGCATTATTTACTCTTTCTTTTATTTGTTTTGAAGTTTCCTCTTTATTATTTGAATTTAATTTTTGATATTTTACTGGCTTGACTTCAATATGTATATCAATTCTATCTAATAGAGGTCCACTTATTTTATTTAAGTATTTTTGTATTGCTATTTTACTACATTGACATTGTTTTTCCAGACTTCCATAATATCCGCATGGACATGGATTCATACTTGCTATTAGCATAAAATTAGATGGATATATTACTTTAGAATGCAACCTTGATATCGTTACATTTCTATCTTCTAATGGACCTCGTAAAACTTCTAATGTATTTCTATTAAATTCTGGTAATTCATCTAAAAACAATACTCCATTATGTGCTAAACTAATTTCGCCTGGCTTTGGTATTTTGCCTCCTCCAATCATTGATGTTGTAGATATTGTATGGTGTGGACTTCTAAATGGTCTTTGTGCAACTATTCCTATACTACTGTCTAACATTCCAGAAATACTATGTATTTTTGTTACTTCTAATGCTTCCTCAAATGTTAAATCTGGCAATATTGTTGGTATTCTTCTTGCTATCATCGTTTTTCCTGAACCTGGCGAACCTATTAGTATACAATTATGTCCTCCTGCTGCTGAAATTTCTAATGCTCTTTTTACATTTTCTTGTCCTCTTACTTCTGAAAAATCTATATCATTTTTATTCTTTTTATTAAATATTTTTATTATATCTATGTGCGTTTCTTTTATATCATTTTTCTTATTTAAATAATCAATAACTTCTTTTAATGTATTTACTCCTATTATTTGTAATCCTTCTATAACAGCAGCTTCTCTTTCATTCGCTTTAGGTATTATTACTCTCTTTATTCCTAAATTCATAGCCTCAATACACATAGGTAAAATTCCATTTATTCTATTTATTTTTCCATCTAATGATAATTCTCCTATAAAAATAGTATTTTCTAAATTCTTATATAATATTTCACCTAAAGCATCTAATATTCCTATTGCAATTGGTAAATCATAGCTTGTCCCTTCTTTTTTTGTATTTGCCGGTGCCAAATTTATTAAAATTCGCCTACTTGGAAGGTCTATTCCTGAATTTTTAATTGATACTCTTATTCTCTCTTTGGATTCTTTTACACTTGCATCTGGAAGTCCTACAATTTCAAAATTTGGTAACCCTCCTGAAATATCTGTTTGAACTTCTACTAAATTTCCATCTATTCCATTTAATGATATTGTTTTTATATTTGATAACATTTTATTCTCCTTACAATTATATATTTTTAATTTATATTTTTATATTAATACATTAATATTTAAGACTAATTAATTACTTTGTTACCATTCAAGTTTTATTAAAAGGTTAAATATGATACTAGCTGTGAATTGTATATTTTTTTGTAAAAAATAAAACTTAAATAATTAAACAATTGATTTTTTATAATATTTAATATAAAATATAATAAATAATTTAAACAAAAGAGTGGTGAAGATTTTGAAAAACAAAACAAATACAAATAAACAAAAGCAAAATAGTTCTAAAATATTAAGCATTAATAAACAATTTAAATCTCAAAATTTTATATATATAAAAAAACTTAAAAATATATTTTTAGTTGTTATTTTAATCTTTATATTATTGATTTGTCGAATTGGATTTATTCAATTCGTTCAAGGAAACTATTTAAAAGAACTTGCATATACTCAACAGTCTATAAATCAAATTATTAGTCCAAAAAGGGGCTCTATATATGACTCTACTGGTCAAACTTTAGCTACTAGTGCGTCAGTTGATACTATTACAATTAATCCACAAAAAATTAAAGTTAAAGATAGTGATGAAAAAACATTAGCTTTAAAAGAAAATGTTGCTAAAGCTTTTTCTGATATTTTTGAATTGGATTATGAAGAAACATTAAAAAAGGTTAAAAGTGATTCTCAAGTAGAAACTATTATTAAAAAAGTTGAACAAGATAAAGTAGAAGAATTAAAAAATTGGATGGAAGAAAATGATACTTATGTAGGTATAAATATAGATGAGGATACTAAGAGATATTACCCTTATCATAATGTTCTTTCTCAAGTTATAGGTTCTTGTGGAAGTGATAATCAAGGTTTATCTGGAATTGAAAATAAATGGGAATCTATTTTGTCTGGTACTCCTGGAAAAATTGTAAGTTCACAAAGTGCTAGTCAAAAAGAAATTCCTAATGCGGAAGAAACTTATATACCTCCTGAAAATGGTAGTGATTTGACTCTTACTATTGATTTAAATATTCAAAATATTGTTGAAAAATATTTAAAACAAGTTGTTGATAATAACAATATTGAGAATGGCGGTAATTGTATTGTTATGAACCCAAAAACTGGTGATATTTTAGCAATGGCTACTTATCCTAATTATGATTTAAATGAACCTTTTACTCCTAATGCTAGTTTAGAAAAAACTTATTCTACATTAAGTGCAGAAGAAAAAACAAATGCTATTTTTAAGATGTGGTCTAATAAATCTGTTTCTGAACTATACGAGCCTGGCTCTGTTTTTAAAGTAATTACTGCTTCTGCTGCTTTAGAAGAAAATATTACTGAAACTGATATTGCAAAAGACTTCTACTGCTCTGGTTCTGAAGATGTAAGTGGTATATCTGTTAAGTGTTGGGCTTCAAATCCTCATGGTTATGAAACATTAAGAAATGCTTTAGAAAATTCTTGTAATCCAGCATTTATACAGTTAGGTAATAGAATAGGTACTAGCACTTTATATAAATATTATAAAGCATTTGGATTATTTGATAAAACTGGAGTAGATTTACTTGGAGAAACTCAATCTTTATTTATTGCAGAAAATGAAGTAAAGCCTATTGAAAGAGCTACTATGTCTTTTGGTCAGAGGTTTAGTATTACTCCTTTACAAATGATAACAGCTGTTTCTGCTATTGCTAATAATGGTGTACTTATGAAACCTAGAATTGTAAAAGAAATTAGAAATACTGATACTGGTGCTATAACTACGATTGATACAGAAGAAGTTAGACAGGTAATATCTTCTGAAACTGCAACAAAAGTGAAATCTATGATGGAATCAGTAGTTGAAGATGGAACTGGCTATAGAGGAGCTGTTACTGGTTATTCTGTAGGTGGTAAAACTGGAACTTCAGAACCTAGAGCTGGTAGAGAAGATATTGACGGCTATGTTGCTTCTTATCTTGCAATATCACCTGTAGAAGATACTCAAATTGTGCTATTACTTACTTTGTATAAACCTCCAAAAAGCAATCATCAAGGTGGTACTTTGGCAGGTCCTGTTGTTTCTCAAATGTTAACTGACATTTTACCTATTTTAGGTATTCCTTCAAATTCTGAATCAACA
>CANQTJ010000074.1 GCA_947626705.1 uncultured Clostridia bacterium
ATAGTTAGGAATTTTAGCAATGGTATATTTAGTTTTACAAATGATAGAGGGTATTGGTATCAGTGGTCAAGCAATCCACACCAAGGTTTGGCTCCTGATGGTCCAGATAAAACAACAGAAGCCGATTTATCTCAATCTTACACCTCTCGTGCTGTAATAGTCAATGGCGAAGGAATTTAAAAAAATTTAATACTACATATTGATAAAAGAAAATAAATATGGTACAATACAAACAACAGTTTAAGTAAGAAAAAAATTAAAATAATATAAATAGAGGTGATAAAAATGCCTAATAAAATAAATATAAGTATAAAAAAAATAGAAACAGAAATATCAAAACTATTAGGAGAAAGGCTAAAAAAAATAATACTATTTGGTTCTTATGCCAGAGGAGATTTTAAAGAAAATTCTGATATTGATATAATGATATTAACAGATTTAAATGATGAAGAAATAGTTGAATATAGAATGAAAATAAGAGAAATAGCATGTGATATAGAATTAGAAAATGATGTAATAATATCTCCAATAGTTAGAAATATAGATAAATATAACGATAGAGTAGATGTAGTGCCATTTTATATGAACGTTCAAAAAGAGGGAGTGATATTACATGGATAAGAAAATGACAGCAATTGAATTTGCTAAATATAGACTAGAAAGAGCAAAACAAGATTTATCAGATGCAGAATTTAATTATAATAAATCTAACTTAATAAAAATTAAAAAAGCAAGTTAAATATGTAACCTGCTTTTTTAAAATTTTCTTAATTAAAAACTATTTACAGTTATTATTGTTATTTTGTCTTTCATTGTTTTGATTTTGGTTGTTATTGTTATTATTTTTGTTATTATTCTTTTGATTATTATTATTATTTTTTTCTGACATAAAAATGCACCTCCATTCAAAGTTCTAAAAATATTGTAGCCAAAAATATATAAAAATATTCTGTAAAAAATTGTTTTTTTATAAAAATAGTGATAAAATACTTTTCAATATATAAAATATAAAATTTATTAAATAATATTAGTTTCAAAAGTAGGGACATTTATATAAAAAAATGAATATATATACATAGAACAATAACGAACATTTTAAAATCTTTACAATAATAGAATAAAAAGCTAATATTCAAGCTGTTATACTAATAGTAAGCGAAAGGATAGAATTATGAATTTTGAAAATGAAAAATTGAAACAATTTAATGAATTTATTAGATTTAGAAAAGTAGCAGTAATTGGTTTAGGTGTTAGTAATTTACCATTATTAGATTATTTATACGAAAAAAAAGCAAAAGTTACAATATTTGATTCTAGAACAATTGATGAAATAAATAAAAATATAATTGATAAAATAACAAATTATGGATTTGAATTTTATTTTGGAAAAAATTGTCTTGAAAATTTAAAAGGCTTTAATATTATATTTAGGTCGCCTAGTTGTTTGCCAACAAAACCAGAATTGCAACAAGAAGCAAATAGAGGAGCTATTATTACAACAGAAGTAGAAATGTTAATGGAAATGTGTCCTTGTAAAATTATAGGAGTTACAGGAAGTGATGGAAAAACAACTACAACAAGTATAATAAATTTCATTTTGCAAAAAGCAGGATATAATACCTTTTTAGGTGGTAATATTGG
Organism: uncultured Clostridia bacterium; assembly: GCA_947626705.1. Taxonomy (GTDB): domain Bacteria; phylum Bacillota; class Clostridia; order TANB77; family CAG-508; genus CAG-269. Next base: position 1,642 of record CANQTJ010000074.1, read on the forward strand.
AACACCTTTGTTTACTAAATTACCAGAAATAAAGCCAGATGATATAGTAGTTTTAGAATTAAGTAGCTTTCAATTAATGGGAATGAATATCAGTCCAGACATTGCTGTTATTACTAATATAACACCAAATCATTTAAATATACATAAAGATTATGATGAGTATATAGAAAGCAAAAAAAATATTTTTAAAAATCAAGATGAAAATGGAATATTAATTTTAAATTATGATAATGATATAACAAGAAATTGTAAAAAAGAAGCGAACGGAAAAGTAATATTTTTTAGTAGTAAAACCAAGTTAGATAACGGATTTATAGTTGACGAAAATATTGTAAAAGAATGTGATGATAAAGTTAGAAAACATATTATAAACGCAGATGACATTATTTTAAGAGGAAATCATAATTTACAAAATATAGCAACTGCACTAGCAGCTACAAAAACTCTAGTTGATACAGACATTGCTATTCAAGCAATAAAGGAATTTAAACCTGTTGAACATAGAATTGAATTTGTTAAAGAAATAAATAATGTAAAATGGTATAATGATTCAGCAAGTTCATCTCCTACAAGGACTATTTCTGGAATAAATGCTTTTAAAGAAAATATAGTATTAATTGCTGGTGGATATGACAAAAACTTAGATTATGAACCATTAGCAAAGCCAATATTAGAAAAAGTTTCAGAACTTATTTTAATTGGTCAAACTGCTGAAAAAATATTTGATGTAGTAAAAAAAGAAGCAGAAATTCAAAATAAACAAATAAATATTTATATGTGTGATTCATTAGAGCAAACAGTAGAACTAGCAAAAAAACTAGCAAAAAAGGGAGATATTGTTTTATTCTCACCTGCAAGTGCAAGTTTTGATATGTTTAAAGACTTTGCAGATAGAGGAAAAAAATTCAAAGATTTAGTAAATAATATATAACCAAACATACGCCTTTCTCATATAATATAAAAACAAAATAATGAGGGAGGTTTGTTTTATGGGAAACGTAACGTATGATGAATACATAAGAAGCATATTAGGATATCCGCATACTAATTCATATAATAATTATCAAAACTATAGTAATCAAAATAATTATAATCCGGCAAATAATAATTCAGAATTAGAAAAATGTTATCCAGAGATATATAAAATAGTATACCCAATGATAACAAAAAAATGTGCTAATGCTAAACAAGATTTAACAAAAGAAGACATTGAAAATATGACAGATGAAATATATTATGCTTTAGAAGAATCAAATAATATTCAATTAAATATAAATTTAGGAAACAATATTGAAACATCGCAAACAATAAATTCTACAAAAACAGCCAATAAAAAGACAGAAGTTAAAGTTAGTGAAACAACAGGCGAAAAAAGACAAACAAGACAAATGAATTCAGGATTAAGAGATTTAATAAAAATTTTATTAATTAAAGAATTACTAAATAGACCAGGAAATATTAATAGACCACCTCGTCCACCAATGCCACCTTCAAGACCGCCAATGAGGCCTCCGTTTACACAAGGAGGAATTTTTAACAGAGAATTTGAAACTCCAAATTATGATATTTTTGAATATTAAAATATTAAATATATTAAAATTAAATAGAAAGACAAGTAAATAAATATATTTACCTGTCTTTCTTGAACAAGGTTTAAATGGAACAATAGTGTTCCTATGGGATGAAAGGGAATTGAACCCCTATCTTTCGGATTGTGTCCGACGCTCTACCATTGAGCTATCATCCAATACCTTATAAAAATTTAAAAACTGTTTACATTATATCATATTTTTAAAAATTGTCAATATTTACATAAAATTTTTTTAAAAAACCTTCATAATTTTAAAAAATTTGTAAAAAATAATTATGAAAGGTGGTATAAAAAATGAAAGTAAAAGATTGTATGTGTCAAAATGTTTGTTGCGTAAAACCAGAAACAAATATATATGAAGTAGCAAAGTTAATGAATGAAAATCATATAGGGTGCATACCAGTATGTGACGATAACAACTGTGTTTGTGGAATTTTGACAGATAGAGATATTTTATTAAGAACTGTAGCTTGTGATAAAGACGCAAAAAATACGACAGCTAGTGAAATAATGTCAACAAATGTATGTACATGTAAACAAGACGATGATATGGTAAATGCAGAAAATAAAATGTCAAACTATCAAATAAGAAGATTACCTGTATGTGATGAAAATAATCATGTTATCGGAATATTGACATTAGGAGATTTAGCACAAAATGATACTGAATTAGGAAAACAAGAAGTATGTACAACAATTAATAATATATGTGATTGTAATACTGGAAAAAATAACGAATAAAGATTAAATATTATTTTAAAAATATATTTATTTAAAAATTTCGTCCTTTAAAATGTTTAAGAAATATTCTATAATTAAAATAATGAAATTAAAAATAATTTTAAATTGACATAATAAGTAATCAATGCTATAATTATTATATCAGTAGTCTAGTCAAAAATACAACAAGGGAGGTGCTTATATGGAAGAATTAAAAAAATTATTAAAGGATTGGCAAGATTTAAAAGACGAGTATTTGCCAAGTCGAATAAGGGAAAAAGAAATTTCTTCCATTTATAATGCTATTCACATTGTTAGTGAAAGCATTGATGAAAGCTTGTTTGGACAAATGACGGAGGAGGACAAAAAAATAGTTCAGGAAATACTTGATTTCCATGAAAACACAAATTTAATTGACTAGACTGTATAGGTAGGAGAGGAAAATATTTCCTCTCCTTTTAAATATACAATTTCAAAATTTCCTATAATAAATACATACAAATTTACTATATAGAATTTAATATACGAACAATATTTCAAATCACGAATATTAATATCAAAAATAACATATAATAATATTATAGTTATAGGAGAAAAAATATGATTATTGATATGTCTTATTGGACAAGGGTATTAAAAAAAATTTTGTATGTTATTTTAATATTAATAGGGCTATGGATAGCATTTAAGTTATCTGTTTTTTATATGCCATTTTTAATAGCATTTTTAATATCTTTAATTGTAGAACCAGCAATAAAATTTCTAATGAAAAAAATGAAATTTACAAGAAAATTAAGTTCAATAATAATTTTTATTGTAGCATCTATAATAATAATTGGAGGATTAATTTGGGGCATAATTTCGTTAATTTCTGAAGCATCTAATTTATTACAAGGTTTAAATGGATATGTAGAAAAAGCATACATATTATTTCATAATTTAACTGATAAATTCGAGTTTCAAAAAATTCATTTACCAGATGAAATTACCAGAATATTACAAAATTCGACTGGTGGATTATTAAATTCAATATCTAATTGGATAAGAAATTTTTTAACAAGTCTTTTAAATGTAGTTACATCAATACCAACAATGGCAATTTATTTTGTTATAACAATTATTGCTCTATATTTAATATGTGTAGATAAAGTATATATTTTAGACCAAATAGAACATCATTTCCCTAAAAAATGGATATATAAATTAGGAATTCATATTAAAGAATTAACTAAAACATTGGGCGGATATCTAAAAGCAGAAGCAACACTAATACTAATATCTTTTATAATATCACTAATTGGACTTTATATATTTAAGTTTATGAAATTTAATGTAGAATATCCATTACTTATGGCATTATTTATAGGATTCGTAGATGCATTACCAATTTTAGGCTCAGGCACAGTAATGGTTCCATGGGGAATAATATCAGCTTTAAATGGAGATTTGAAATTAGGAATAGCAATTGTTGTGTTATTTATAATAATGTCAATAATAAGACAATTTTTAGAACCAAGACTTGTTAGTAAACACATTGGCACACATCCAATTTTTACTTTAATTGCAATGTATACTGGATTTAAATTTATAGGTGTTATAGGAATGCTAATTGGACCTATAGTATTAATTATAATTAAAAATGTTTTTGCAAGTTTAATAGATGAGGGTGTAGTTAAGAGTATTCTTGATAGAAAATAAAAAATTTTTTAATTTAAATATTATTATAAAATATTTAAATTATAAAAGAACAGTAAATATCTGTTCTTTTATAAAAATATAATTTTGAGATATAAGAAAATTGCTTTACAATATTCCTGTAGTAGGAATATAACTATCATCAGGAGGATAAACATATTCTTCTGATGAAGGTTTATTAACGACATTCATCTCAGTAATTTTTATAATAGGCATATCTCCGTGATAATCACCTTTTAAAATTTCTCCAGAAATTTGTACCCAAGTATCATTTTCAAAATCTTTTGCATTATCATATTCACAAAGAAAACCAACTACAACGGTTTGAGAATTTGAATTTATAATCATATCTCTAGCCAAAACAAATTGATTATCTTGTAAATCTAAAACTCTGTAAACATATCCTGTAAAGCTAATTTTTTTTCCAACATAAGAATCAATATTTTCGTGAACAGTTTTCAAAATATTAGTATAATTTTTTGAAGAAATTTGTGAAACTTCATTTTGAGGTAAACAGATACCTTCATTTGATGAATTATTTGCACCAGAAAATACTTTATACATAACTATACCTAAAACAACTATAAGTAGTAATATAACACTAATAAAAAAATATTTAAAAATTTTACTTCCGATTTACTTTTACATTAAATACAAACATATTAAATCTATTCCTTTCTTGCCTTACTTAAAATCAAATTATTTTCAATTAAAATTTTTTCTATGTAATCAGATACTAAAGTATATGAATAAAAATATTATTTAATGACTTTAAATAATATTTTTTAATTATGTTTTTCTGTTAACAAGTTATCAAATAAAATACGACAAAAATCGCAAAAAACATTTACAAAAAATTTTATGAATGTTAAAATATAGAGTAGTAATTAATATTTTACATAATAAATATTTTTACAAAATAACAAAAGATAGAAAGGAAAATTAAAAATGAAAAAAAATTTAAAAAATAGAGGTATTACACTAATCTCACTTGTAATAACAATAGTTATTTTATTAATATTAGCAGGTATTTCAATTGCACAATTAACAGGAAATGGATTATTTGAAAATGCAAAATCAGCTAAAGAAAAATATAAAAACTCACAAGATAAAGAGGATTCAATATTAAAAGAATATGAAGAATTAATAGGTAATAGAGATAATACAGAACAAAAATCAGACTTTTATATTACAACACCTTATGTAGGAACAAGTCAATTAACAGTAAAAGTAGATAAATCAAGTATAAAAGAAACAATTAAAAAATATATTTATATAGTTGGAGAAAAGGTAATAGAAAGCGAAGATACAGAAATATTAGTAACAGATTTACAATCAGAAACTAATTATGATATTACGGTTGTTGCAGTAACAAATGATAATAAACATTTAATTGGAACTATAAATAGAACTACAGAAAAAAGGACATATTTATATAATAATGGAGATAAGTGTGAAAGCATAACAGGTGGATGGAAAGCAGAAGCAATAGGATATGGCGGGGTATCATCTTATGTAATTCCAACATTAACATTTAATAACAATAATGTACAAATGTCTGTTAATTCTAGTTATAGCACACAAGGAGGTTCTTTATTAATAAATAATGATATAGATTATTCTCAATATAAAAAAATAGGTATAACTTATACAGCAACACTTGGACGATATAGCGATTCTAGTGAAGTTGGAATATTAGGAAAAACTGGAAATTATAACGAAATACTAAGGCTATGTTATACACAACCAATAGCACAAAAGACATCAGAAATAATTGACATATCAAAAATAGATAATTTTAATGGTTTTGCTATATATGTTCAATCTTATTCTAAAGATGGTCAAGCAAATTGCAATATATACGAAGTTTGGCTAGAAAAATAAATATTATAAAAACCAAAAAACTGAAAATTCCAGTTTTTTTGGTTTTATTTTTAAAACTACTTGATAAAAATATATTTTAGTGATATAGTAAACAAGTAAAAATATATAAACCTAGGAGGAAGGTACAATTATGAAATTATTTAAGACATACAGTGAAAAAGAAGTAAAAAGGGTTATGCCAATTGTAGATAAAATAAACGGCTTAGAACCAGAAATGGAAAAATTAACAGACCATCAATTAAGAGAGAAAACAGATTATTTTAAGAAGCAATTACAAAATGGAAAAACACTAGATGATATATTGCCAGAGGCATTTGCAGTTGTTAGAGAAGCTTCAAAAAGAGCATTAGGAATGAGACACTTTGATGTACAATTAATA
>CANQTJ010000075.1 GCA_947626705.1 uncultured Clostridia bacterium
TTTTTTTATTTATTTAAAATTTCTTCATGTGAATTTTTTTTGGTTACTGTATCTACGTCCATTCTAATAATCTTTGCTTGTGGGAACTGCTTGTTAATTTCTTGTTCAAGCTTTTGAGTTCCTGTTCCAAAATATCTTATTTTATCACTTCCACATTCAGGGCAATTTTTTACTATTTTTTCTTCATATCCACAGTAATGACATTTTAATTTATTTTCATAACTATGATATGTCATACTAATATTACAATTTTTACATTTAACAGTATACCCACAATTTCTACACATTATAAATGTAGAATAACCTCTTCTATTTAAAAATAAAATTGTTTGAAGTTTATCTTTTAAATTTTGTTCAATTGCTTTATATAAATCATTACTTAGCATTGACCTATTTCCATTTGCAAGTTCTTGTTTTAAATCTATAATTTTTACTTTAGGTAAATTAGATTTATTAGCTCTTTTTGTAAGTTTTAACAATGTAATTTTCCCATTAGTAGCATTATAAAATGTATTTATATCAGGAGTTGCACTTCCTAAAATTACTGGTATATTTATTTTTTTTGCAATCCATTTGGCAACTTCTTTTGCATTATATTTAGGACTTGCCTCTGATTTATATGAGCTATCGTGTTCTTCGTCAATTATTATTATTCCTAAGTTTTGAACAGGTGCAAATATCGCTGACCTTGCTCCTATTACAATTTTTGCTTTTCCTTCTTTTATTTTTTCCCACTCATCATGTCTTTCGCCGATTGATAGTTTGCTGTGTAAAACTGCTATTTGCTCTTTACCAAATCTAGATATAAATCTATCTAGCATCTGTGGAGTTAACGAAATTTCTGGCACTAATACAATAGCAGATTTATTTTCTCTTATAACTTTGTTAATTAATTGTAAATATACTTCTGTTTTTCCTGAACCTGTAACTCCATATAATAAAAATTGCTTATACTCATTTTTATCTATTATTCTTGAAACGTTATTAAATGCATTTTCTTGTTCATCTGTTAATTTTAAATTTTGTGTATTTTCTATATTTTTACTCCTTAGTGGATTTCTTTCAATTTTTGTTTCTACTAATTCTAAATATCCATTTTTTATAAGAGTATTAACTATTGCTCTTGAACAATCTGTAAATGTTTCAATATCTGATACTGTACACCCTTCATTATCTTTTACAAAATTTAATATTTTAATATGTTTATCAGATTTTATTTTTTTATTATTTATATCAAAACTAATTTCATCAAAATGCTTTTTTAAATATATTAGATTTATTTTTTTATCTTTAATTCTATTATTTCTATTTTTTGTTCTTGTTCCAGGAGTTTGCATTAATTTAATGCACTCTGAAACGTTACAAAAATACCTTTTTGCAATCCAATTAGCAAGTTCTATTTGTGTATCTGTTAATCCTGTTTCTACTTTTGCTATATCTTTAACTTCAAATTCGGAACTCTCCTTTATTTTTACGATATGTCCCTCTTCTAAATTCTTTAATCTACCAAATGGTACCAGAACTTTACTTCCTATATATATGAAGTTTTCTAGCTCTTTTGGTATATTGTAATCAAATGTTTTATTTAATTTTTTCGCACTATTATTTATTATTACTTCTGCTACCATTTTTTCTCCCTCTTTGCACATTTTACTATATTTACATTTTAAAATCAATAATTTATTTTTTATTTAAGTTTCCTTTTTTTATTTTTTATGCTATAATATTTTCTAAACTTAAAAATATAATAAAACAGGTGATAATATATGGAAGAAGAAAAATTTATATTAACGAAAAAAGCTGGAATCTATGGTATTATAGGAAACATATTTTTATTAATAATAAAAGCAATAGTAGGATTTATTTTTAAAAGTCAAGCAATGATTGCAGACAGTTTTAATAGTGCTGGTGATATTTTTGCCTCACTAATGACATTTATTGGTAATAAAATTGCAAGTATGCCAAATGATGAAGACCATAATTTTGGGCACGGAAAAGCTGAATATATTTTCTCTATGTTTATTGGAATTTCTATGTTTTTTATTGCCGCTAAATTATTTTATAATTCAACTTATACACTAATTTTAGGAAGTTCCTTACAATTTTCATGGTTACTAATAATTGTATGTATTGTAACTATAATAACAAAAGTAATGTTATATATATATACTAAAATAGCTTTAAAAAAATGTAATAATATATTATTATCTTCAAATATGAAAGACCATAGAAACGATTGTATTTTAACTACTTTTACTTTAATTTCAATTATTCTTTCATTATATGGAATTTATTGGTTTGATAGTGTTGTTGGACTTGGTATTTCAATATGGATTGCATATACTGGTATTTCAATTTTTTTAGAAAGTTACAATGTTTTAATGGATATTTCTATTGATGAAAAAACAAAAGATTTAATATTAGATATTATTCATAGCTATAAAGATATTAAAAAAATAGATAGCATTTCGTCTTCTCCTGTAGGTGCTAAATTTATAATTTTTATAACTATTTGTGTAGATGGTAATTTATCAACTTTTGAAAGTCATGATTTAGCTAATAGTATAGAAGAATCTATAAATAAATTAGAAAATGTTTATAAAACAAAAGTACATGTAGAACCAGTATAAAACCATAGAAATATTCAATTCTATGGTTTTTCCATTATATTAATTATCTGTTGCTATAACAGACTTTGAGCCTAAACTAATATTATCATGCGCAACTTGTACATAATAAGTTCCTGCTTTAGTAACATAAAATGTTAATCCGTTAGCTAATTTCCAACTTTCTTCTCCTAATCTATATTTAACGTCCCAATTGTTAATATATCCATCATAGTTTATATTAGTTACCTCAATTTTCCATCTATCAGTTTCTTTTGTACAAGTTACTTCAAAGCTTTCATTATTATATTGAATGTTTTTATTATTATATTCTACATTATATATTTCATTATCAATCTGGTTAATCATATAATAAGTAGTTCCTTCATAGCTAAAACCTTCTGTGCAAATAATATATCTATACTCAACATTTATTAAATATTCTCTTTTTACACCTTCTAGTCCCAATTTATTATTTAAGTCTGAAAAATTAACATATTTAAATCCGTTTTTTATATTTGTTTTTTGTTCTTCTGTTTTATTTTTGAAAATTATATTTGATACTTCACTTATATTAAATATACTTTTTTGATTTTCATTTAATTCTTTTCCTATATTTAACTCATTATTTTCATTTAATTCATTGACTTTAGTTTGTAATAAAACTAATTCATCTTTGAAATCTGTAAATTTTGCATATTCTATTGTTTCAGTTCCTGTATTAATTCCTATTGAAACTAAAATTAATAATATAAATATTGTAGTAACAAGTGCTATTAAAGTTATACCTTTTTCTTCTGTTTTTCTCATATATCCTCCTTATTAATCCATATAGATACATTTTTTCCATTTACTTTAAAGTTTCCAATTCCTTCTTCATCTATTATTATTTCATCTGGTATATTGCACATTGCATCTATAAACTTTTTGTTTGCAAATTTTTTGCCTACATACATTCTTTTTTCTGCATAATCAGTATTTGATATAAGTACAGCTAGTCCTGAGCTTATATGCTGTTCATCGCCTTCTCTTGTCCAACCTATACAATTTCTATTATCTATATAATCATATTGATTACCATAAGCTTTTTCTTTTCTTAATTTTAGTATTGTTTTAATTTCTTCTATTGGCTGTATATTATATTTTTCTATTCCATATAAATCACCATAAAAAATACATGGATATCCTTCATTTCTTAAAAGTATTATACTATATGCTATTATTTTAAACCATCTTTCTACAAAACTTTCTAATGATTGCCCTGGTTCTGTATCGTGATTATCTACAAACGTTACAGCTCTGCATGGATTTTCTTTCAATAATGTATTATTAAATATTGTTGTTAAATCATAATTTTGTTCTTTTGAGGCACTACTAAAATTATAATGTAATGGTACATCAAATAAAGAGATTTCTCCTTCTGTTTTTTCTATGTATTTATGTAATTTATTTACATCACCTGACCAATATTCGCCTACTGTAAATAATTCTTTTCCTGTTTGATTTCTTAAATATTGTATCCACTCTTTATAAAATGTAGCTGAAATATGTTTTACTGCATCTAATCTAAATCCATTTATTTTTGTAAGTTCTAAATACCATTTTCCCCATCTTTTGCATTCTTCTCTTACTTCTTCATTTCCAAAGTCTAAGTCTGCTCCCATTAAGTAATCATAATTTTCAAATTCTTCATCAACTGATTTTTCCCAATCTTTATCTTTAAATTTGAATAATGACTTTTCACCATTTGCCATATTGTAGTCAATACCATCAAAATGTGTCCAATTCCATTTAAAATCTGAGTATTTTCCATTCCTTCCTGGAAATGTAAATTTAGTTGCTACTTTTATTGTTTCAAGGTCTGATACTTCATTTTCGTGATTACCCCAATCTACTTTTGTAGCTGGTATTGTTTGAATAAAATCTGCTCCCATTTTATGATTTAATACAATATCTGCATATACTTGTATTCCAATTTCTTGTAGTCTTTTTATACATTGTATATATTCATCTTTAGAACCATATTTTGTTTTTATTGTATCTTTTTGATTAAATTCTCCTAAATCATAAAGGTCATATACTCCATAACCAACTTCATCTTTTCCACCAATTCCTTTATATGCAGGTGGTAACCATACAGCTGTTATTCCCATTTCTACTAATTTTTCTGCTTCGCTTGAAATTTTATTCCATAAATCTTGATTACAATTCATATACCATTCAAAATATTGTATCATTACTCCATTTATCATATTTTTCTCCTAATATTTCTTATATAAAATTCTTTTTTATATTATATAATGTATGGAAAACTAATTGTTTTATTAAAAATATTTTTATATGGAAAATTATATTTTTTATTTAATTTTGTTAGATATTTGTTAGATGTTTTCATTGCATTTATTATAACAGATAATCTACTATTGATAAATAGTTTTTTTAAAATTTTTAAAATTTATGGAGGTTTCATTATGAAAAATGAAGAATTAAAAAAAATTACAAATAAAAAAACTGGTTTATTTTTATCTTTCCATATTTCTTATACTATAATCAAAATCTCCATATTTTGTCCTTGCAAATAACTGATGTATTTGTCCATAAATTATTTCAGGACATCTGTCTAAGACTTTTTCTATATATTGGTTTACCTGTTCTGAATACATACCATTCGTTATAACGACTACATCATTTACAATATTAATACTTTCTCCTTTTTTTTAATGCTTATTTCCAATTAATATTCCATCATCTAAATATTCAATTGTATCACTACTATTTTTAAGCATTACACCACAGCCATATGGTGTTAGAGTAATCTGTTTATCTTTTAATTTTATAGTGTTTTTAGAGGATAAATCAGGATGGACTAAATAAATGTCATTTTCAGGTGCAGTTAATAAAGTAAAGTTATCTTGTTCCCACTGACAACCTATACATATAGCATTTTTAGTAGGCATTCCGTAATGACTTAAATTAATAACTTCTTTACCTGCCAATTCACCTAAAACTACCTTACAAAAATATCTGTTTGTATCTTTATTTATTCTTTGTAACATATTAGCTAATTCTGAAAATTGAATAGCTTTTTTTCCATAGATATATCTTAAATATCAATTTTCTTTATTATCATATATTGTTTGAATATCATCATAATACCAGTTACCCCCCCTACAGGATATAAGCCGTATTTTAAATTATCCTTTTTAATTCTATTGCAGAAGCATGAATTATCATATATTGACCTTCTGGAAATTCAGAACTTTCTCCATTTTGTTTAGCTAAAATCACAAAATGATTTCCTACATCATAATTCCAATAGAATTTATCTGCTCTTTCTAAATCAATTGAATCTAATATTTGTGATGGAAGATGTGCAGTTGCATATTTAAAATATGTTCCTCTATTTGTCATAACATTATCTAATCTATTTTTAAATTCTTAAACAGATATTTTATGTTTTAATCTATAAACTGTAGTCCCACAAACATTTACAGTTGCATCTACAGGAATAAATGGACATCAGAATCTCAGGAATAGCAAGCACCTGTATAAAATCCTCCTAACATTCTTGTGCTATTTTGTGCTATTCCTAAATCGGTTATTGCATATATCATACTTTCCTTTTGTGTTCCAGACAATTGTGTTCCTACTTTACTTAATAATTTTGATGTTATTTCTAAGTGTTTTAATATTCTTTTTGAGTATTATCATTTAATGAAAAATTTGTTAGCATATTAAAATCCCCTTTTATAATAAAATTGTTAACATATATTCTATATACTTTTCTATTTTAGGTATTATTACTAATTGATTCATTATACTATCTTATATGTTAAAATGAAGATGGAACCTGCCAACAAGCAAGTCCCATCCCTCTTGGAATTTTCCAGTGGCCAGTGCTACGAAAGCACAAGCCAACCGACGCCATAGTTGCAAGAGCTACCTACACAGGAGTAATGATAGAGGTACGCGAGAGGATAGTCATAACAATTGCAAAAGTGGATACCACCCGCACACCAGAAGCCGTCATCCTCTTCGTTTGTACATGAAAGCATTTTGTATGTATTATTAAGGTCATAAACCCCACAAACCTCTCTGCTTCCTGTATTTTCGAAGTCTTCAGAGTCGTAGTCGTGTCCTAAATTTTTCGAGATAAGGACAACTGCCTTCAGCGCTTTTTCGATGGTCCATCCTTTCTTTTCCAAGCTGTTAACCAGCCAGACAAGAAATGCGTAATACTGATACTCTGAGCCAACACTCCATTTCTTGCCCTGCACAGTCGGCATCTTTTCCGCCTTCTGTTTCCAGAAATTGAAAGAATATCCAACCGCAGGAATACCTCCGGCTTTGAAAACCACCTCTTTTCCATCCAAAGACGGATCATAGATGGGCTTCCAAAAAGGTCCAACTCTTTCCTCTTTTACTTCTTTGATTGCTTCGATAAAGTCCTTAAGTTTTTCATTCTCTGTGACATATCCAAGGATATTTTCAAAGAAACCTTCAGAAGTCGGATCAATAAGCACTAAACGTGCATCGTCCGTGGAAACTATTCCAAGTTTCCGCTTTTTCTGCTTTTCCTGCTTTTCCCGCTTTTTCCCAAAATTTCCGAATCCGATCATGTTGTTTTCCTCCTTCTTGCATGTAAAAAATTGGTTAACGGATTTTTCAAAATATTTTGCTTAAATATATTATAGCACAAATCTGGCATTAAAGCAACTTGGTGTTTGTTTGAGCAGTAAAAAAGAGTAAATTTTATTATTTTTATCTATAGCGTTTATAACTGGTAATATCTGGCAATCGTTTTATTCTTCGGAATAGTTATCCACAGGTATAGAGTATGTTTATTAATAAAAGTTTCTCTGTTTTATGGAAACTTTCCTATTTACTTTTTTATAAATTTGTTATACAATTCAATCAAATCTTAATTGTACTTTTTTATGTACTGTTAGATTTGTTATTGTTGAGATAAGCTGTTCTTTAATTTTTTGTCTTATCTCTTTTAATTTGAGTTTTATTTCTTTTATTTCTTTTATTCCATTCTCTAACAATTGTCTTATTATATGTGCTATCTGTATCATTAAATAATGAACCTTTATTCCACTGAATTTTTACTATACAAATGCCCTATATCAAATGTTCTATTCTTTTGAATATTAAATCCTTCATTTTCTATTTTCCATCT
>CANQTJ010000076.1 GCA_947626705.1 uncultured Clostridia bacterium
AAAATAAAAAAATAAAGTTAAATAAAAAAAAAGAAAAAAAGAAAGGAAGCATATAGATTGGAAACAGAAATAGAAGAACAAAAAAAATATATAGAAAAAGTAAAAAAAATAAACCAAAATAAAAAACAAAAATATAGTATACTAACAATGGGATGTCAATTAAATGAAAATGATTCAGAAAAACTTTGCGGTATGCTAGAAGAAATGGGATATGAAAAAACTGAAAACCAAAATGAAGCTGATTTATCATTATTCAATACATGTTGTGTAAGGGAAAATGCAGAAGATAAATTATTTGGGAAATTAGGAGAATTAAAAAAAATAAAAGAGCAAAGAGGGACTATAATTGCAATTGGTGGATGTATGATGCAAGAAAAACATATAACAGATAAGATAGAAAAAAGTTATCCATATACAGATATAATATTTGGAACACATACTTTACATAAATTCCCAGAAGATTTATATAAAGCGATAAAAGATAAAAAAAGACAAGAGGATATATTAGATATTGATGGAAAAATATATGAAGATTTACCAATAAAAAGAGATAGTAATATAAAAGCATCTGTAACTATAATGAATGGTTGTAATAATTTTTGTAGTTATTGTATAGTACCTTATGTTAGAGGCAGAGAAAGAAGTAGAGAGCCAAAAGCAATTATAAAAGAAGTAGAAGAATTAGCAAAACAAGGATATAAAGAAATTACATTATTAGGTCAAAATGTAAATTCATATTTAAGAGTGGAGCGTGAAAAAAATATAAAATTTGAAGAATATGAAGGAATAAATTCTTTTGCTACATTATTAAGAGCTATAAATAAAATAGAAGGAATAGAAAGAATAAGATTTGTATCACCACATCCAAAAGATTTTACAGATGATGTTATAGAAGCAATTGCAGATTGTAATAAGGTATGCAAATTAGTACATTTGCCATTACAAGCAGGAAATACAAAAGTATTAAAAGAAATGAACAGAAAATATACAAAAGAACAATATTTAGATTTAGTAAAAAAGATGAAAGATAAAATACCTAATTTGACTCTATCAACAGATATTATAGTAGGTTTTCCAGGTGAAAGTGATGAAGAATTTGAAGATACTTTAGATGTTGTAAAAAAAGTTAAATTTGAGCAAGTATATATGTTTATATATTCAAGAAGAATAGGAACACCAGGAGATAAAATGGAAAATCAAATCCCAGAAGAACAAAAACATAAAAGGTTTGAAAGACTAAAGACTTTAGTAGAGAGTCAAATATCAGAAAATAATAAAAAATATGTTAATACTAAACAAAAAATTTTAGTAGAAGGAACGAGTAAAAATAACGAAAATATGCTTACAGGTCGAACGGATAGTAATAAAGTAGTTATTTTTGAAGGAGATAAACGCTTAATTGGAAATATGGTAGAATTAGAAATAGTTTCAGAACATATTTGGTATTTGAAAGGAGAAAATTTTGATAGAAATTAGTAAAGAAGAATTTGAAAATAGTATATTAGATTTAATAAATAGAAAAATTACAAGAGTTGAATTAGCTAAAAAATTGCATACAGATACTCGAACTTTAGTAAATATGATATATCAAATAGATAATGAGCAATTATTAAAACAATATATAGAAATATATCCATATAAACCTAAGGAAAATAAAAATATAAATTATGAATCTTTAGTAATAGAAATGATAAAAAATGCAATGAGTGCTAAAGATATGCAAAGTAAATATGATATTGCTGAAAGAACATATACAAGAAATATAAATAAGCTGAAACAAAGTAATGATAGGTTGTATAAAATATATAAAAGTTACATAAAAGGATATTTATCGTCTGAAGATATGGAATATATAAATGAAATGTCTAAAGAAAAAGTAATTTATACTACTAATATACAAGAACGAAAAGCTGAATTAATGTATCTTTTTATGAAATACGAAGAATTATTACAACAAGGATTAAATAAAGAACAAGCAAGTCAAAAGTTAAATGAATCTTCTAAAAGCTTAAAAAGAAAAAGTGACGAATTAGAAAGAATATTAAAAGAAGAAAGTATAAATAGTAAAAATGGAGATAACTTTAAAGAATCTATAAAAGTAGAAAATTTAGAACAAAGAGGAAAAATACAAAGTACTACACCAGAAATAGCACAAGGAATAGAAGAAACAGAGAAATAAAATAAGGAGGGAGAAATAATAAAATGGCAGAATTTTCACCAATGATGCAAAAGTACCTTGAAACAAAAGAACAATATAAAGATTGCATCTTGTTTTATAGATTAGGAGATTTCTATGAAATGTTTTTTGACGATGCAATAACTGCATCAAGAGAGTTAGAGTTAACATTAACAGGAAAAGATTGTGGACAAGAAGAAAGAGCACCAATGTGTGGTGTACCACATCATGCTGCTGATATTTATGTTTCAAGATTAATCGCTAAAGGATATAAAGTTGCAATATGTGAACAATTGGAAGACCCAAAAGAAACAAAAGGTATAGTAAAAAGAGGGGTTATAAAAGTTGTAACACCAGGAACAATTGTAGAAAGTAATATGTTAGAAGAAAGAAAAAATAATTTCATTATGTCCATATTTAAATCAGGAATATATTTTGGCATAAGTGTATGTGATATTTCAACAGGAGAATTTTACTCAGCAGAAATAAAGGATAGTCAAAATTTTCCTTTATTGCTAGATGAAATAGCAAGATATATGCCATCAGAACTTGTAATAAATAATATGATGTCAGAATGCGAAGAAGAAATAAAAAAAATAAAAGAAAGATTTGAATGTTATATTACCATATTTAACGATAAGTTTTTTTCTAATGATACAGAAAAAATAAAATTTAGATTTAATTTCGTTGATAGCAATCAAAATCAATTAGATAATATAGACGATAAAACTTTTTGTATACCTTCAATAAATGCTTTAATAGAATACATAGAACAAACACAAATGACAACATTAGAACATATAAATAAAATTACGTTATATAATATTTCTAAATATATGTCTTTAGATATTAATGCAAGAAGAAATCTTGAAATAACAGAAAAGATGAGAGATAAATCAAAAAAAGGTACACTTTTATGGGTACTAGACAAGACATCGACATCTATGGGAGGAAGAACTTTAAGAAGGTGGTTAAATGACCCTCTTATAGATACATTAGAAATTAATAAAAGATTAAATTCTGTAAAAGAATTAAAAGATGATGTTATTTTAAGAGGAGATATAATAGAAAACTTAAAAAAAGTATATGATATTGAACGTTTAGCAGGAAAAATGGCTTATGGAAATGCAAATGCTAGAGATATGATAACTTTAAAGAATTCTTTATCTAAGTTACCATATTTAAAGAAAGTTTTAGAAAATACAAAATCTAATCTACTAAAAGACTTATATGAAAACCTAGATGAGTTACAAGATGTATATAATTTAATTGAAAAATCTATAATTGAAGACCCACCAATGACAATAAAAGATGGAGGAATTATAAAGCTTGGATACAATCAAGAAATTGATAAATTAAAAACTGCAACAACAGAAGGAAAAAACTGGATTATAAAATTAGAAGCAGAAGAAAGAGAAAAGACAGGTATTAGAAATTTAAAAGTTGGATTTAATAAAGTATTTGGATATTTTATAGAAGTTACAAAATCATACTTAAATCAAGTACCAGAAAGATTTATAAGAAAACAAACTTTAACAAATGCTGAAAGATTTATAACAGAAGAATTAAAAAATTTAGAAAATCAAATTTTAGGTGCAGAAGAAAAAGTTATAAATTTAGAATACAACGCATTTGTAGAAATAAGACAAGAAATAGCTAAAAATATAAAAAGACTACAACAATCAAGCAACGTAGTTTCAACATTAGATGTATTAACATCATTTGCAGAAGTAGCAGAAGATATGAATTACTGTATGCCAACAGTTGATAATTTAGGAATAATAGATATTAAAGGTGGTAGACATCCAGTAATAGAAAAAATGTTAGGAACAGGTGTATTTGTAGAAAATGATACATATTTAGATAAAGATGAAAATAGATTATCAATAATAACAGGACCTAATATGGCAGGTAAATCTACATATATGAGGCAAGTCGCATTAATAACTCTAATGGCACAAGTTGGAAGTTTTGTTCCAGCAACTGAAGCCAAAATAGGAGTAGTTGATAAAATATTTACAAGAGTTGGAGCTTCAGATGACTTAAGTATGGGACAAAGTACATTTATGGTAGAGATGATGGAAGTTGCAACAATTCTAAAAGAAGCAACAAAAAATAGTTTAGTAATATTAGATGAAATAGGAAGAGGAACATCTACTTATGATGGACTTTCAATTGCTTGGGCAGTTGCAGAATTTATTGCTGATAAAGAAAAATGTGGAGCAAAAACACTATTTGCAACACATTATCACGAACTTACAGAATTAGAGGAAAAACTAGAAGGTGTTAAGAATTATAATATAGCAGTTAAGGAAAAAGGCGATGATATAATATTTTTAAGAAAAATATTAAGAGGAGGAACAGATGAAAGTTATGGTATACATGTAGCTAAACTTGCTGGTGTACCAAAAACTGTTACTCAGAAAGCAGATGAAATATTAAGAGGATTAGAAAGAAAGAATATTCTAACTGGTAAAAAACAGGAAAGTAAAAAGGTAGTAGAAGGGCAATTTGATATGTATAATTATAAATTAGCAGAAATTGCACATGAAATTGATAAAGTTAATTTGAATGAACTGACTCCAATTGATGCACTAAATACTTTGGTAAAAATAAAAGAAAAAATGAAATAAGGCTGAAGAACTCAGCCTTATTTAAGAGAAGATTAAAGATAGAAATTGAAAAATTAGAAAAACTATGAAATATGTCTTAAACTCTTTACAATACTACAAACAGATGAAATATGATATTTCATTATATATACAGTATTGTGATACTCTGGATAATGTTCAACAACATATTTACATGAAGGATAAATATATTTTTCACACTCATCCACATATTCTGTTATTTCTGCATCAGATGCATCAATTAAACTCGTACAAGTATGTGCTCTATTAGACAACTTCAATAAAAAAACCTCTGGTTGTTTGCATAAAGACATATAATATAAATCCAACGGATATCTCTCAACATTTGCCATCAGCCGAATATATTCAAGAACTTTAGGATCAAGATTATATTTAGTTATTATCTCAATTCCATTATATTCAAGATGGCATTTTTTAATAATTTCATGAAGTAATGCCGATGAACACATTACATCATTATCAATCTTCATAGAAATTAAATAAGAACATACCCTTAAAGGGTGAATTATAAACTTATCACCGCTTTTTCTTGTAAAGCCTTTATAATATTCTTTGCAAAGAGGTAAAGCCTTTAATGTATTTTGCATACTGTCTTTTCCAATTGCAAATCCCTTTATAAAGAAGAAAGTTTTTTCATAATTTTCATCAACAATTATATTATCGATGTGTAAAATTGATGCAACTGACTCACAGATTGAAACAATTAAATATTTCATAACTGTAAGTATACGAGAAAAATCAGGATATAAATTTTTTCCTTTTGAAATCATAGGATAAAAAAACTTTTTTGTTTCACGTATATATTTTTCAATCCTGTTTTCCTTAAAAGCATCAATTGTTGAACAGTTACTTGTTCTATCAGCAACTTTTAAAATCAAAGTTTGCCAATATGAACAGATGCCTTCATAGTATGACTCAATAGTATATCCTTCTTTATGCTTGTCCTTTGTTAAAGTTATTACATACTTAAAGACGTCTTGATGTAATTGATATTCAGTTATTAAAGATTGTCTACCATTAGGTAATTTTTTTTCACAATCTTCAATAGTATCATGCAATAAAGCAGATGCAAGCAAAATATCAATATCCAAATTTGTATTAGTTTCAGCTAATTTCTCATCGTGCAAGTTACTTAAATTCATATCAAGAATAGGATTTCTAATATTTTTGAGAATTAAGTAATTTGCAATTTCCATTGGATGGATTATATAAGGTGCACCACCATCTCTATACATATCAGAATGTAATTTAATGGCTAAATCGAGTGCAACCTTTGTATTTTCTAAGTTATACCGATTGACGTATTTCAAAATATTATTGTAATAGTACATACATTCTTTGGAAAAACTTCCGTCTAAGTTAAAAAAATGCATAAAATCTCCTCCTTAATTATAAAAACAACATTTTACGTATACTATTATATTAAATAAGGCAAAATTTGTCAAATAATGTTTTTTATAATTAAAAGGAGGTTTATTTATATTTCAAACATATAAAGTTATTTTTGATTTCTAAATTATAAATTATTAATTTCATCTATTGTTAAATTAGTTATTTTATTTATAAGTTTAATATCTATATTTTCTTCTTTCATTTTTTTGGCAATAATTATTGTATTCTGTTTAACACCTTTATCATATCCAGCTTCTTCTATAGCGGATTGATCCATTATATATTTTTCTCTTAATTCAGCTAAATACCCTTCATGTTCATCTTGACTTATTTCATCTATAGTTAATCCAGTTAATTTACTTATAATTTCAATATCTATACTTTGTTCTTTAAGTTTTTTTGCAATAGACAATATTTTTTTATTACTTTGTTCAATAGCAGCTTTAAATCCTTTATCATATCCAGCTTCTTCTATAGCTGCTTGATCCATTATATATTTTTCTCTTAATTCAGCTAAATATCTTTCATGTTCATCTTGACTTATTTCTTCTAGCACTTTTTTTGCTTTTTGAATTGCTTTTGTGTTTTCACTCGTATCATTCATATCATTCACCTCTAGCTCTTCTATAAATTTTATCCATGAGTCCAATTCAGTATTACTAGTATTTTGATGATATTTCTTGAACTTTGGCAATTCAAGTATATAAAATTCTATTACGTCTGTCAATATGATTTTTGAATATTCTTCTTCTCTTATGTTCCATTTGGTTATATATTTTTTAATTTCTTGTAGACTATTTAATTCATAATCAGATATTAATATTATAATTCCTTTTTGTAAATCTCTAAATTTTCCTCCTGATTTTATACTGCTACTATACATTTTGCTCCAATAATATAGTATTCTTTTTTCTATATTTCTTCTGTCTACTATTTGCATTTCTATATCACAATTAACTGAATTATCAATTTTAGCTTTTATATCTAGTATTCCCATTTTATCATCTAACATATCTTTTTCTAAAATAGGATTATTATCTAATTGTAAATCAGATACTTTTTTATTTAATATTGAGCTTAAAAATTCTGCTGTAATGTCTTCATTACCTATATGTCCAAATATTCTTTTAAATACATAATCTATTTTTGGGTTTAATAATTTTACTATAATACATACCTTCTTTCCTTCTTAATTTTTTTGATTGTTGAATTTTTTGGCAGAAGTGCCATGACAATTAGAAATAAATTATGTTTGAAATATAAACTTTAATTATATTAACATAATTAAAAATAAATTGCAATTGCTTTTGAGATTTTTTATTAATTATTTAACTTAATTAAAATTTTACATACTCAAAGTATAACATTTAACACATTTTTTGACAATAGGTAATTTTAAATTTTTTTTAAGTTAAAATAAAAAAATTAGTAATACCAATGGTTATATCCTTTTAATTTTTTATTAAGTTAAATACTTAATAAAAAACGGACTATCTCGTGATAGAAAAACAGAGTACTTAAAGTACTCAATGATGTCAAAAATCACATAGAGTACATTTCTATC
>CANQTJ010000077.1 GCA_947626705.1 uncultured Clostridia bacterium
TTTAAATAACGGAACTATAACAGAACAAGAAGTTCAAGAAATAATGGATCATTTCGTTATGAAATTAAGACTAGTAAGATTTTTAAGGACACCAGAATATAATGAATTATTTAGTGGAGATCCAGTTTGGGTAACTGAAAGTATTGGTGGAATGGGAATAGATGGAAGAACATTAGTTACCAAAAATTCTTTTAGAATATTACACACTTTAGAAAACTTAGGTCCAGCACCAGAACCAAACTTAACAGTTTTATGGTCAACAAGACTACCAGAAGGTTTCAAAAGATATACTACTAGTCTTTCAATTAAAACTTCATCAATCCAATATGAAAATGATGACTTAATGAGAATAACATTAGGAGATGATTATGGAATAGCTTGTTGTGTATCTCCTATGAAAATCGGAAAGCAAATGCAATTTTTTGGAGCAAGAGCAAATTTAGCTAAAGCATTATTATATGCTATAAATGGTGGTAGAGATGAAAACACAGGAAAACAAGTTACTCCAAAATATTCTCCTATTACTTCTGAATATCTAGATTATAACGAAGTAATGGAAAAATTTGATCAAATGTTAGAATATGTCGCTAAAATTTATATTAAGGCTTTAAATGCAATTCATTATATGCATGATAAATATTCTTATGAAGCAATAGAAATGGCTTTACATGATAAAGATATTATCAGAACTATGGCTTGTGGAATAGCCGGAATCTCTGTTGTAGCTGATTCTTTATCCGCTATAAAGTATGCTAAGGTAAAAGTAATTAGAGATGAAAGTGGTCTTGCTACTGAATATAAAATAGAAGGTGACTTTCCAAAATACGGCAATGATGATGAAAGAGTTGATGAAATAGCAATTGATATTATTAAAAAATTTATAAGAAAATTGCAAAAACATCATACTTATAGAAATTCAAAACATACTTTATCTATATTGACAATAACATCTAATGTTGTGTATGGTAAAAATACTGGCTCTACTCCTGATGGTAGAAAGTCAGGTGAACCTTTTGGTCCTGGTGCAAATCCTTTACATGGTAGAGATACAAATGGAGCATTAGCTGTTATGAACACAATTGCAAAACTTCCTTTTGAAGATGCTGAAGATGGTATTTCTTATACTTTTTCTATTACACCTAATACTCTTGGCAAAAATGAAGATGATAGAGTTACAAATTTGGTTAATATGTTAGATGGGTATTTTAAACAAACAGGTCATCATATAAATGTTAATGTTTTTGATAGAAGTTTGTTGGAAGATGCTATGGAACATCCGGAAAAGTATCCTCAACTTACTATTCGTGTTTCTGGTTATGCAGTTAATTTTACTAAATTGACTAGAGAACAACAATTGGATGTAATAAATAGAACTATTCATGAAAGGATTTAATAATAAAAATAGAAAAAGGAGGGAAATAGGGGGAAAATGCGGGAAATGGGGCCAGGCTTCTAATCCCTATAAAATATAAATATA
Source organism: uncultured Clostridia bacterium (assembly GCA_947626705.1). Lineage (GTDB taxonomy): Bacteria > Bacillota > Clostridia > TANB77 > CAG-508 > CAG-269. The sequence goes on from CANQTJ010000077.1 coordinate 1,478, forward strand.
TAAATTAATATAAATAATAAATATAAATTTTATAGGGATTAGAAGCCTGGCCCCATTTCCCTCTATCTCCCTAAAAAAGCCTGGCCCCATTTCCCGCATTTCCCTCCTTTTCTATTTTTTCAGGTATTTTGTATGGAAGATTTAGATTTAAGATATTATGCAAAAGTCCATTCAATAGAATCCTTTGGGACAGTTGATGGACCTGGAATAAGATTTGTACTATTTTTACAAGGTTGCCATCTAAATTGTAAATATTGTCATAATAGAGATACTTGGGACATGAATTTAGGTGAATACAAACCTTTAGAAGATATTTTTAAAAAAATTATGAAATATAAAAATTATATCTTTCCAAACGGTGGTGTAACTGTTACTGGTGGTGAGCCTTTACTACAAGTAAAATTTTTAATTGAATTATTTAAAAAGCTAAAGGAGCAAAATATTCATACTTGTATAGATACCTCTGGAATGGTAAGTATTACTGATGATGTAAAGCATTTACTTTCTCTTACTGATTTAGTCTTGCTTGATATAAAACATATTAATAATGAAAAATGTAAGAATTTAGTTGGCTTTTCTAATGTAAAAGAATTAAACTTTGCAAAGTTTCTGAGTGATAATAATATTAGTATGTGGATAAGGCAAGTAATTATTCCTGGATATACTGATGATAAGTCCGACTTATTAAAGTTAAAAGATTTTATATCCTCTTTAAAAAATGTTGATAAAGTTGAACTTCTTCCTTATCATGATATGGGAAAATATAAGTGGAAAAATCTTAATGTTAATTATGATTTAGAAAACGTTAGACCTGCTACTAATGAAGATATTAATAGAGCAAAAAAAATTCTAGAAATTTCCTAGAATTTTTTTTATATTTTTTGTATTATAATTATTATTTCTTACGTCTATTGTTCTTATCCTATAAGTTTAAGTTCAACATTTTCCATTTTATATTTTCCATCAACTAGCTTAAATTCTACTAGTGTATTTTCTAAAGTTTCTTCATTTTGCCTTAAATCTGTTGTAAATAGTAATTTAATTTGTGGTATTTCTAATTTATTAGTTATTATTTCTTTAAAACATTCTGCCATGTGTCTTTCATCTTCACATACAAAAATTAATTGTGGTAACCCTGAGAATCCTGAATCTCCGGCTACAAAATTTTCATAGAAATCTTTATATAAATTCATTTTTTCAACTAATTTTTTTTGCCAATCTTGTTCTCTTCTAAAAACTTCAAATAAAAATTGTATAGATTTATTGTTTTTTGTTAATTTTACAGAGCCTCCTGTTGCTTTGAATACTTTTCCTATAGTTTTAGCTGTAATAGCTGGTTTTACAATATAACTGTCAAAAGCTTTTACTTTTCTTAAATATGCTATTAATACTTGATTACCTGCAAGTCTTTTTTTAATCATTGGAACTGGCTTTGTATTATCTGATGGTTGCCATTTACATTCAATTTCCTTTGAAGTTAGTAAATATTTTCCCATTTTTTCCATACAATAAATTCTATATATACCTTTTCCTTCATCAGAAGTAAAATAGTATCTTGTTAATATTTTTGATTTTACTAATGCATCTAATTTATTGTTTAATTTATCTTGTGATTTTGGGTCAATTCCTTTAATTTCTAGCATTTGATACAATTGTCTTGATGTAATAAATTCAAATTCATTTACTAAATCTAATATTGCAAAATGTATGTCTGTAATGTGCCCTATATTTATCTTATGTACAATTTGATTCATAGAAACATAACCGTCTTTACCATCAAAAGTTTTGATTTCTCCTTCTCTTATCGCAAATGGTGATACTTGTGCTTTTATTTGATTATCTTCAACCATTTTATTCCTCCTTTTACTATAAATGATTTTTACTTATAGTTAATAAATAAATCTTATTAATTTAATAATAAACTAAATTATAATTAATTTTATTTTTTTTCTGTCATAATCTATCTTTTTAATAAGTATGTCTATTTTTTCTCCATAGTTTAGTCCATTTTTATATTCTGCCATTCCTACTAAATTTGGTGTAAGCTCTATAAAAATACCATTTTTATTTTTTTCTGTTTCTCTTACAATTCCTTGTACTTTCATTCCCGCTTTAAATTTATTTGCATTTTCTTCCCAAGTTCCTAATGTTTCTTTATATGATAGATTTATTTTTCCAGTTTCTCTATTTATATATTTTATCATAATATTTAATTTTTGTCCAATTTTTATTCTCTCAAATGGTGTTTTTATTCTTGCTACTGATAAATCTTCGATATGAACTAATCCTACTACTCCTCCTCCAATATCAATAAATGCACCATACGGAGTTATATTTTTTACTATTCCATTTACAGTTTGTCCCACTTCTAAATCTTTTTTTATATAATCTAAAACTTCTTCTTGTGCTTCTTTTCTAGAAAATATGATATTTTCTCCTTGTTTTTCTTTTATTTTAAATTGAACATATTTATTTACTTTTCCTACACATAAATTTGTTTTTGGAAGTCCATTTGCATCTATATTTATTGCTTCTACTTCTTTCCTTGGAATAATCCCTGTTGTTCCATTATCTAATTTTACATATAAATTATAATCTTTGTCACATCTTTCTACTATCCCCTGTAAAATATCATTTGTTTCAATCATCTCTTGATTTTTCCATCCTTCTGGAAAAAATTTAAATGTATTCATTTTTTTCTCCTTCGTTTTCTATAATTTTTATTTTTTATCTAAGTATATTTTTTATTTCATCTTGTTTTAAATATCTCCAACTACCTATTTTTAAATCTTTTACACCAATGTTACCTATTTTACTCCTATGTAGAGCAATAACTTTACTTCCTACTCCTTCACACATTTTTCTTACTTGTCTATTTTTTCCTTCGTGTATAGTTATTTCTAACCTTGATAAATTTTTTTCTTCATCTTTTTTTAATATTTTTACTTTTGCTGGTCTTGTTATATAATCATCTATCTTTACACCTTGACGTAATATTTCAATTGCATCATCTTTTATTATTCCTTTTAATGTAACTGTATAAGTCTTTGTAATTTCATGTTTTGGATGTGTAATTTTATAAATAAAATCTCCATCATTTGTTAATATTAATGCACCAGATGTATACATATCTAATCTACCTACTGGAACTATCCTTTCTTTTACCTTTACTAAATCCAATACTGTATCTCTTCCAAACTGGTCTTTCGCAGTTGTTACATATCCAATAGGCTTATTTAATAATATATAAACAAAATTCTCTATTTTTTTTACTGCTTTTCCACAATATGTAACTTTATCCACAGTTGGATTTATTTTTACACCAAGTTCTTTTACAATTTTATCATTTACAGAAACCTTGCCTTCTAAAATTATTTCTTCGCATTTTCTTCTAGATGCAATTCCTTGATTAGCTAAATACTTTTGTAATCTAACACTTTCTTCTTCCATTTTTAATTTCATTCCTTTCTTGCTTTGCACGAAGGCATATATATGAAAGATTACTTTCTTTCAATCTAGAATAATATTCATTTTTTATGATTTTTTTAATTCTTGTATTATTTTCTCAAAATATTCTGGTATTGGAGCTTCTATAAACATTTCTTTTCCTGTAATAGGATGCTTAAATTTCAATGATTTCGCATGTAAGCATTGTCCTTGTATATTCCACTCATTTTTACCATTAGAATATACACTATCTCCAACAATTGGATATCCAATTTCTGTTAAGTGCACTCTGATTTGATGAGTTCTTCCTGTTTCTATTTTTATTTCTAACAAAGTATAATTTTTAAATCTCTCTATAACCTTAAAGTGTGTAATAGCATTTTTACCATTTTTATTTACTGCCATTTTCTTTCTATCTTTTTGACTTCTTCCTATTGGCATATCTATTGTTGCTTCATTTTCTTTAACAATTCCTCTAACTAAAGCTATGTATGTTTTTTCTACTTGATGATTTTTTATTTGTTCGCTTATTTTTATATGTGCTATGTCATTTTTTGCTATTATTATTGCTCCAGATGTATCTTTATCTAATCTATGTACTATACCTGGCCTTATTTCTCCTCCTATACCTGATAATGAGTCTTTACAAATTGCCATTATTGCGTTTACTAATGTTCCATCAGGATTACCATTAGCTGGGTGTACAACCATTCCTTTGGGTTTATTTACTATTATTATATCTTTGTCCTCATACAATATTTCTAATGGTATATTTTGAGCAATTATAGAAGTTTCCTTCGGTTCTTCTATTTCTATGAAAATTACATCATTTTTTTGTATTTTATATGAAACCTTTATTTTTTTTCCATTAACTAATATTTTTTCATTTTCTATTAATCTTTGTATATTAACTCTAGAAAATTCAGTATTATTGGCTAAATATAAATCTATTCTCTTGCCAATATCAGCTTCATCGATATCTGTTATTTCCACAACTATCATTCCCTTTTATTTCACTTTTATTATCTCTTATATATTAAGTTTCGTTTGTATTCAATCTTTCATATACAACGAAATTATCATCTGAATAAAGTTCTTTATAATTTTTATCTTTTGTTTTTGTTATAATCATATTAGTTTTTGACTTCTTTGAGATTATTACATGTGTTATATTATACTTTTTAAAAGTATCCTCATAAAATTTTGATATTGAAGAAGTGTTTATAAAATCAGAAAATATATCTTCATCTTCGTTTCCACTAAATTCAGGAGAATATAAATCTGCCCTTGAATCAATAAACACTGGTATTCCTCTAAATAACATATAACTTCCATAATTATATTCATTATAAAACTTCGCATTCTGTACATCTATATTTTCTAATATATAATCACATGCTGAAACAGGATAAGAGTTAGCATCTACATAACTATCATCAAGTTTTGGCTTTATAGAATCATAACTTAAAAATACCATCAAAGCTGTTAGTGATAATATTACCCCAAGATTTTTTGTTACATTTTCAGCTTCCTCTATTCCATTTTTAGTATATTTTTTTATTAAGTCTATCATTAATCTTGTTAATATAACTGAGCCTATTAAAACAAACATTGATGTTTGTCTTCTTGTTGAAAACATTAAATAGCATAATCCCCCAATCATAAACAAATCTGATAATCGTATATTTGCTTTTGTAAAAATTAATATTGCCAGAAATATTATTAACATACTCATTATATCTTTACTGTTTATCAATGTTAAAGGTAAATGTTCACTAATATTTTTAGTTGTATTTCCTTGCATAGTCTTATATAAATATGTATATGGTGTATCTCCAGTTGGAGTTATTAATCCCATTATTGCACATATAATCATTATTATTATTAAAAACTTTACGTTATTATTTTCGTTAATAATAATTTTATATGGATTTCTTTTTTCTTCTTCTCTCCTTATTTTTATTTTAGAAACATTTATTTTTATATTATCAAGTTTTATTCTTAGTTTTTCTATATTATTATTATTTTTTGATTTTTTACTTAATATTTTGATTTTATTTTTTAATATAAGTATTGTAACTTTTTTATAAATTATTATATCAGCTATTATAGAAATTAAATATTCTGCTATATATGGTAAAAATATAACAAAGAAAAATGGCCACGTTGCTACATGTAAGTTTGCAATTAATAGTGAAATTACTATAAGCGCAACCCCATTTAATATTTTCTTATTTTCTATAAACTTTTCGATGAAATATATTTCCCATATAAATAGTATAAATGTTACTAACTGTGCTCTGGCTGTAATATAATCTTGTATCATATATAATGCTCCTATAGTTACAATAAATGATATGGATTTATTCTTTGTTAATTTTGAATTTACTAAAAATATTGAAATTCCTAATATTGCCGATAATATACAGGTTGTAATGTATATGCCTTTAAATCCTGACATTGCGTATATTAAATATGTCCCTAAATCATATAACCAGTGCGGATATGTATAACCTAAGTTTTCATGCCACGAAAAGTGGTCTAACATATCTATTCCATTGTTTTTTATGTATTCTCCTATTGTTATTGTGTAATATGTGTCATTTTGGAATGTTACTGGTGTTATACATACACATAGTATTGCTATTAATATGATGGCTACAATTGTAAAGTTTATGTTTGTATTTATATTCATTATTTTTTTTGTTTTTTTATTTTGATTGTTTTTTTCTTTCTTTTTTTTTTTTTTTTTCTTTTTATTTTTT
>CANQTJ010000078.1 GCA_947626705.1 uncultured Clostridia bacterium
CAAAAGGTGGAGCAAAAGGAGATTTATATATTACTTTAAGAATAAAAAAACATGGAATATATACAAGAAAAGGAAATAATGTTTTATGTGATATTCCAATAACTATAACACAAGCTACATTAGGAGCAGATATTGAGGTGCCAATGGTAGATGGAAGTAAAGAAAGTTATAAAATCCCAGAAGGAACACAAACAGGAACTAAATTTACAATTAGAAATAAAGGTTTTAAATATGTAAATTCGAATAATGAGGGAGATTTTATATTTACAGTTCAAGTACAGACACCTAAAAGATTGACTAAGGAACAACGTGAATTGTTAATTCAATTAGCTAAAACAATGAATGAACAGCCACCTATAAAAAAGAAAGGAATATTTGGATAAGAGAAATGTTTTAAAAGCATTTCTTTTTTTAGGCATACAGTAAAATTTTATTAATTATTTAACTTAATTAAAATTTTGTTTACTGAAAGTATAACATTTAACACATTAGTTAACACAATAATAATTTTATTGATATTAGCAGGAATTTCAATATCACAATTAATAGGAAATGCAGCAGAAGAAGGTGGAGCAGGATCAAATGGAGCATACAACATTTTATTTATTTGTTCATCTAAGTTATAAGTTAGATTACTTAATCTATCTAATAACATTAATATTTTTTTGTATGTTTATCAATGCTTTCTGCAATAAAATTTATAAACATTTTTCAAAAATACCAAAATTTAAAAAGTAAAAATATTGAATGAAAAAAAATATTATGATATACTAAAATTAATAATATATAATAAATATACAAGGGAGAAATTCTAATGAAAAATAAAGTAAAATCAAAATTTTTAAATAAAAAAATAGGTATATGGTTAATATTAGTAATAATTATAGGATTGATATTATGTTTGATTGTAAATAAAAATAATTTTATAGAAGATATAGTAAGAAAAATTAAAGGAGAAGAAACTAGTAAAGAAGAATTATTTTCTTATATAATGTATGATAATCAAGACGAAAATAATATAAAAGTTTTAGTAAAAGTGGCAAGTGAAGATGGTATAGAATATGTAGAAACTCCAGATGATAGAAAAATATTAAGTAATGGAAATAAACAAGTTACATTAGATTATGAAGTAAAAAAAGATGAAAATTATACTTTTAAAATAAAAGAAAAAAACAAAGAACCAATATCTAAAAATTTAATAGTTAATGATAAATATATACATGATAAAATAATAAATTTTAGTAATACAACAGAAGGAACAGGAGTAACTACTATACAAATAAATAAATATATTGATTTTGATGATTTTATAACATATTATAAATTTGGAGAAAATGGAGAGTGGGAACAATGCGAAGAAAAAATATTAAAATACGATTATATAGATTTTTACCAAAAAAATTTACTCAATGATGATGGTACAATAACTTTAGATATAAAAGTTGTTAATAATAAAATTTCAAATCAAATTATATTAGATAGTGAAAAATATAAAGTTGGCGCTCAAAATGGAATATTGCAAGTATTACAAGAGGCTGAATTGCAAGATAATGAATATTTTGAAACTATAATAAATAGACAAACGTATACAATGCATACCTATGTATTTGATGGTGATCAAGAGTGGAATGAAAATAAGATATTTGGAGATGCAAATGATATAGGCACAGCTAATAGTTATGCCAAAAATATGGTAGTTGTTAAGGTAAATGGAAACTTAACAATTGGTGAGAATGTAAATATAACAACATTTAATTCATCATTTGGAGGACCAAAAGGAATGTTATTATATGTGACAGGAGATATAATTAATAAAGGTACAATAAGTATGACAGCAAGAGGAGCAAAAGCAAAAGGAGAGGACGTATATTTATGGAAAAATAGTGATAAAAGTTATGAATATGTACCAGCAATAGGTGCTAATGGAGGTCAATCTAAATCATTAACATATAATGGGAGCTTACGGTATTTCAACAAACGGCAATAATGGAAGCGATGGAAATAATAGGCAAACAGGAGGAGGTGGATCAGGAGCAGGATTTAATTGGATGAAAAGTATTATTATTGGAAAAGGAGCTGCTGGAACTTCATATTCAGGAGGAAGTGGTTCTGGTGCTGCTGTTTCTGATGGAGGTGCTTTTGGTAGTGGTACAGCAATATCAGGAAATGCATCAGAAGAAGGTGGAGCAGGATCAAATGGAGCTGTTAAATCTGGAAATGAATCAGGATTTGGTCAAATATCAATGGGAGGAACAGGAAATCCAAGTGGAAATTATGCCTCATATCGTATAGGACCAACAAATTATGTAAAAAGAGAAGGTACAGGAGGCTTATTAGTAATATATTCTGAAAATTTAACAAATAATGGTAAAATTGAAGCAGATGGAGTATCACCTAGTACTGCAAGTAGATCGAATACAAATGGAAGAGTAGATACAGGAGGAGCATCTCGGTGGTGGAAGTGTAAATATATTTTACAATGCAAAATATTTAAATAATGGAACAATAACAGCAAATGGTGGAAAACAAATATGTGGAGAAGGTGGAAATGCTGGAGGAGCAGGAGGTAACGGAAGTATTTCTATCGGTACTTTAATGAATGGAGATTATAAAGAAACTAATTGAAAACAATATTAATAATTTGAATATGAATTATAGATATTATCATAAGTAATATATAAATTATAAGGAGTTAAAATTTTATTATTAACATGAGAATGTTAGAAAATTTTAACTTCATTTTTTAGTTCAGAAATTCTAATATAAAACTAGACATAAAAATAAATTAAATGTATAATATAAAAAGAAAAAAGGAAATGAATAAAAATGAAGAAAAAAGTATTATTTATATCAAGTACAGGAGGACATTTAAATGAATTAATGCAATTATCTCCGCTATTTGAAAAATACGATTATAAAATAATAACAGAAAAAGATAAATCAAATGAAACATTAAAAGAAAAGTATGGAAAAAATATATATTTTTTACCATACGGAACAAGAGCAAAAATATTTACATATATATTTAAATATTTTTATTTATGTTTAAAAACGATATATTTATATTTTAAAATAAAGCCTAAAGTTATTGTAACTACTGGAACACATACAGCAGGACCAATGTGCATTTTAGGAAAAATATTTAGAAGTAAAATAATATATATAGAAACATTTGCAAACAGAAATAAAAAAACTGCAACAGGAAGATTAATATATCCAATTGCAGACCTATTTATAGTACAATGGGAAGAAATGCTAAAACTATATCCCAAAGCGATATATGCAGGGACAATATATTAATAAAAAAATTTATGCTTTTACATTATTTTAATAATTATGAATTAATATGGAGGAAAAATGATATTAGTATTATTAGGAACACAAAATAATAGTTTTCACAGATTATTAGAAGAAATTGAAAAAAATATTAAAGATGGCACAATAAATGAAGAAGTAATAGTGCAAGCAGGGTATACCAAATATCAAACGCATAAAATGAGAATGATTAGTTTAGTGTCAAAGGAACAATTAGAAAAGTTTCAAGATGAAGCAAGTTTAATAATAACACATGGCGGAGTGGGCTCAATAATATCTTCTATCAGAAAAGATAAAAAAGTAATAGCTGTTCCACGTATGCATGAATATGGAGAGCATGTAAATAATCATCAAATAGAAATAGTTAAAAATTTTAATGAACAGGGGTATATAATAGGAATAGAAAAAGTTGAAGATTTAAAAAATGCATTAGAACGAGTAAAACAATTTAAACCTAGAAAATATCAATTAAATAATGAAAGACTTTTAAAAACCATAGAAGATTTTATAGATGAAATAAAATAGAAATATTTTACAAGATTTATGGAAAGGAATAACTGGAAAAAATGAAAGTAGCAATAATAGGTGCAGGATATAGTGGATTATCAATAGCAAAGGAATTAGTAGAAAATGGACAAGAGGTAACAATATTTGAAAAAGAAAATTACGTTGGTGGAATGGTAAATACAATAGATATATTAGATACAAGGCTAGAAAAATATTATAGACATATTTTTAAAAGCGATAAAGAAGTAATTAATTTAATAAAAGAAATGGAGATAGAAGAAAACTTAATATGGCCATCAACAAAAATGGGATATATAATAAACAATAAGATATATGAATTTGGAACTCCAATATCATTATTAAAGTTTAAAGAATTAAACTTTTTGGAAAAAATAATTTTTGGTTTTAATATAATAAATTTAAAATTAATAAATAATTATAAAAAGCTAGAAAATGTAACTGCTGAACAATGGTTAAAAAAAAGAATTGGAAATAAAATATATTCTAAGATATGGGAACCATTATTGCTATCAAAATTTGGAGATGAAAAAGAAAAAATTAGTATGGTTTGGTTATGGGGAAAAATAAAATTAAGAAGTACATCCAGTACAAATAATGGAGAGCAATTGGGATATTTAAAAGGCAGTTATCAAAAATTAACAGATAGTTTATACCAGTATTTAGTAGATAAAAAAGTAGATATAAAATTAAAAATAAATATTAAAGAAATAAAAAAAGAAAATAAATATACTATAATATATAATGATAATGATATAGAAGATAAAAAACAGGAATTTGACATCGTAGTATCAACAATAGATTATAAAAATTTTGTAAACTTATTTAATAAATATATAGATGAAGAAGAATTGCAAAAAATAAAAGAAATAGAATATACTGCTGCTAGAACTATGATTATTGTATCAGATATAAGTTTTAGTCCATTTTATTGGATAAATGTAGGAAATAAAGATATACCATTTGGAGGAATAATTGAACATACCAATCTTGTTAGCAAAGACAATTATAAGCAAAATCATATAATATATATATCAAATTATATGACAGAAGAAAATAAATTATATAAAATGACTAAAGAAGAATTATTACAAGAATATATAAAATATTTAAATAAAATAAATCATAATTTTTCTATGAAAAATATTAAACAATGTTATGTATTTGATGAACAATATGCACAACCAATTATAAAATGTAATTATTCAAATATAATATTAGATAACAAATTAAAAAATGAAAACATATATATATGCTCAATGCCACAGATTTATCCAGAGGATAGAGGTATGAATTATGCTATAAAAGAAGGGAAAAATACAGCTAAAAAAATACTTGATTTAATACAAAATGAAAGTAAGGAGTTATAAAAATGAGTGAAGATAGAATTATAAATCCAGAGCTAGAAAATGACAGAGAAGAAAAACTGGAAAATACAATAAGACCTCAAACGTTAGAAGAATATATTGGACAAGATAAAGTAAAAGAAAGTATGAAAATTTATATAGAAGCTGCCAAAAAGAGAGGAGAAGCATTAGACCATGTTTTATTATATGGACCTCCTGGTTTAGGAAAAACTACTCTTTCTAACATAATAGCAAATGAAATGAATTCAAATATAAAAATAACATCTGGTCCAGCAATAGAAAGACCAGGAGATTTGGCATCATTACTTACAAATTTATCTGAATATGATGTACTATTTATAGATGAAATTCATAGATTAAGTAAAAATATAGAAGAAATATTGTATCCAGCATTAGAAGATTATACATTAGATATAATAATAGGAAAAGGGCCAAGTAGCAGGTCAATAAGATTGGATTTACCAAAATTTACACTAATAGGAGCTACTACAAAAGCTGGTTCTCTTACAACACCATTAAGAGATAGGTTCGGCATAGTAAATAGGTTAGAATTATATTCAGTTGAAAATTTAGGTAAGATTGTAAAAAGAACCGCAAAAATATTAGATGTTAAAATTGAAGAACAAGCAACAATAGAGATTGCAAGAAGGTCAAGGGGAACACCTAGAATTGCAAATAGATTATTAAAAAGAGTTAGAGATTATGCAGCGGTTTTAGGCAATGGAGATATTGACTTAAAAATAACAAAACATGCACTAAATGAGTTAGAAATTGATGAATTAGGATTAGATGAAATAGATAGAAAATTATTAGAAACAATGATAATACAATATTGTGGAAAACCAGTGGGAATAGAAACATTAGCAGTAACAATTGGAGAAGAAATTGATACAATAGAAGATGTATATGAACCATATTTAATACAAATTGGATTTATTTCAAGAACACCAAGAGGAAGAGTAGTATTACCTTCCGCATATACTCATTTAGGATATGAATACAAAGGAGAATAGTCCAAATGAAAAATAAATATTTACAAAATAAACAATATATAATATATATAATATTATTAGTAACAATAATATTTTTATATAGTATATCAGCTATATCATCACCAATATATAAAGGAATACAATATAATGATTCGTCCGTATTTCAAATTATGGGAAGAGGAATATTAAATAAACAAATATTATATAAAGATTTATTTGACCATAAAGGACCAATTTTATACATTATAGATGCAATTGCATATATTATAAGCCCTAATATTGGATTACTTATTATAGAGATATTGATTTGTTATATTGGAACAATCTTTATTTATAAAACATCAAACTTAGTAATAAAAAGAGGAGGATTATTAGTAAGTATATTTTACTTAATGTTAGCATTCAAATATATTTGTGGTGGAAATATAACAGAAGAATATGGTATAGCATTTATAAGCATAGCACAATATTATATTTTAAAAATATTATTAAGGGATGAATATTATAAAAAAATAAACTGGATAATGATAGGGCTTACTTTTGCGATTACTTTTTTTATAAAACCTACATATATTGCAATATGGGTTGCATTTGGGATAATAGAATTAATATATTTTATAAAAAATAGAAAAATAAAAGAATTATTTAAATATATATTATATATGTTAATTGGAATTTCAATTATTACGCTACCAATTGTTATATATTTAGTAATAAACAATGATATACAAGAATTTATAAATGCATATTTTATTATGAATATGAAATATTCTAAATCTACAATGATTAAAAAAATAAAAAGTTTAATAAATTTAATAAAAGGATATCAATATAGTTTATTTATAATATTATCAATAATAACAGATTTATTACTTATATTTAATACAAAAAAATTAAAAATAAAAAAAGAGTTAAAAATATTTATTGTAGTTTATTTTATAATATCAGTATTATTAACTATATGGGCGCCAAATCTTTATAGACATTATTTAATGCAGTTAGCTCCATGCATTACATTAGAATTTATATTTTTTATTTATATTATTTTAAAATATATAGATAATTATAATTTAAAAAAATATCTAAAACAATTACCTTTAAAAATTATATACTTTAGTATAATAATTTTTACATTTCTTCAAGCTATAGAGTTAAATGAATATATATTCAATTCGAAAAAAGGAGATGAAGTAAGACAAGCAATTGATGAAATTAAAGTATATATAGATGAAAATGATGAGATATTAGTATTAGGAAATGAACCATATTACTATTTATATTTAAATAAACAACCTAAATTTAAATATTTCTTTCAAGTTCCTATAATTAAATATGATAAAACTATAGCAGAAGAAACTATAAAATATGTTTAT
>CANQTJ010000079.1 GCA_947626705.1 uncultured Clostridia bacterium
GTATGTATTACACCTCTTCTAGCTCCTGTTTGTTTACATTCATGTAATAATTCATATGTTACTGCTGGTTTCATATTTCCTCCTATTTTGTGACAAGTGACAAAGGGGGCGTCCCTTTTTGTCACACCTTATCACTTTTTATTAATATTCTTCTTATCTTCTCTCTTCCAATTTTTGTAATATTTTCTAGATTTCGATATGATATTTTATATTTATTTTTTAAAATATTACAAATTTTATATAGCATTTCTTTGTTTTCTTTTAATTGCTCTATTGTTATATGTTCTTTATCTAAAAATTCTATTAAAATTAATTTCGCTTCTTCATTAGAAATTTTTTCAAAGTCAGAAAAATATTCTAATTGAACATCATTTCTATAGTGCATTTCTTTATATTGTTTTTCTGAATCAAATACATTTATTTCTTTATATAATTTGTCTTTCCAAAAATTCAAATAACTACAAAATTCATAATCATCAACTGTTCTACATATTTGTGCCTTAACAGGGTTATTATGAATATATATAATTGCATTTCTTAAATGGCTTTCATTTTTTATAATTTGAGAATGAAATCTATCTTTATATACATATCCTTGTCTATTATGTCTCTTATTGTAATATATCGCATACGATGTATTTATTTTATGCATATAATTGGATAAATCTTTTGTTGTTTTAAATTTTATTAGTAAATGTAAATGATTACTCATTATACAATAAGCAATTACTTTTATATTAAATTTTTCTTGATTTTCTAATATTAATTTCCTTATTTGTATTTTTTCATTTTTTTTCTCATATATGTATTCCTGTGCTATTCCATGCGTAGTAACATGAACATATTCTACTCCTTCTAAATTTTTCCTTATAAATTTGGGCATAATTATATTTTCTTCCTTCCATTTTTATAATTGCCCCACTTATTTTTAATTGTGACAAAAAGGAACGCCCCTTTTGTCACATTATAAACATTGCATCTCCAAAACTAAAAAATCTATACTTTTTATTTACTGCTTCTTTATATGCACGCATAATATAATCTTTTCCTGCTAATGCACTTACAAGCATTAATAATGTTGATTGTGGTAAGTGAAAATTTGTAATTAAAGCATCTATGCACTTAAATTTATATCCTGGATAAATATAAATTTGAGTGTCCCCCTCTGAAACTTTAACCAATCCATTTTCATCTGATATTGTTTCTAATACTCTACATGATGTTGTTCCTACTGATATAATTCTATGACCTTGTTTTTTTGTTTCGTTTATCTTATCTACATCTTCTTGTTTTATATAATAATGTTCTGAATGCATCTCGTGTTTTTCTACTTCTGTTTCCTTTACTGGTCTGAAGGTTCCAATTCCAACGTGCAAAGTAACATTGGCAATTTTTATCCCCTTTTCTTCTAAATTTTTTAATAATTCAGGTGTAAAGTGCAATCCAGCTGTTGGTGCTGCTGCTGATCCATTATATTTAGCATATACAGTTTGATATCTATCTCTATCTTGTAATTCTTCATGTATATATGGTGGTAATGGCATTAATCCAATACTATCTAATATTTCGTTAAATATTCCATTATAATAAAATTTAATTTTTCTTGTTCCGCCTGGCATTGTATCTAAAATTTCTGCTTCTAGTAATCCATCACCAAATATTACTCTTGTTCCAATATGTAGTTTATTTCCAGGTCTTACAATACTTTCCCAAATATCACCTTCAATATTTTTTAATAATAGAAATTCTACATTTGCTCCTGTTTGCTTTTTTCCATATATTCTAGCTGGAATAACTTTAGTATTATTTCTGACTAAACAATCTCCGGGCTCTAAATAGTCTATTATATTTTTAAATACTTTGTGTTCAATTGTTTGCTTTTCTTTATTTAATATCATTAATCTTGATTCATCTCTTTTTTGTAATGGCACCTGTGCAATTAGTTCTTCTGGTAAATTATAATTAAAATCTGCTACTTTCATTTTTACTCCATTTCTTTTTTGCTTGTAAAAAATTATTTATTAATATACTTAAATTAATATACAAAATATAATATATTATATTAAACATTGCAATTTTTATTTTGCATTACCACTAATAGATTTTCCTATATTTTTTATATTGCTTATAACATTCTTAAATAACTGTTTTATTTCTTGTATTATATTTTGAGGTTCGTGAAATTCATCAATTTGATAAGAATATTTAAAGTCGGCGTTTTTAGCAGGTTTTAATTTAAAGACTTCTTTTGGTAATCCTATATATCCATTTGAAGTTTTAATATTTTTATTCATATAATCTTCATACCAATCTTTTAAACCTGTTAAACTTTGATTTTTATATCCATACTTTTCATAGTCATGTAGCTCTGGTATTTCATAACCATATTCCTGTGCTGTTCTTTCTAATGAATGTAAAAATTCGTGCAAAAATACTTCTTCTGGGAATGTGTTTATTTGCGTATTATATCTATATATATAACTTTTTGATGAATTTGGTAATCTTATATTTGAATAACCTATACCATAGTAGTCCATAGAACCGAAGTCCTATCCAATCATTTATTTGTATATCATTTGCATATTCTTCATTTCCTAATCTAATTATAGCAAATATATGGTCATAATTATTTTGTGAAACAATGTCTTTTATACTATTTTCTATATCTTCACTTGCTACAAAATATCCAAATTCTTCATCATAGCTTAATTTTGTTATTGGATCGTTTATTCTATATACATCACAATCAACCGTTATCTTATTTTCAGATAAACCACTTACATTCTTTTCAAACCTTGATATTGTGTCTCTTATATCAGATATATCATTTTCTGTTACTGAGATTTTTATTTCTTTTCCATCAACTACTACATCTGTATTTTCAAATATAAAACATGCAAAATTCCAGTTATTACTTTCATTACTTGTTCCTTCTTCTAAAGTAAAATCTGAAAACCAAGCTTTACCAGTGCATTTTCCTAAATATCCACCTAATCTAAATCCTATATCTATTTCTTCTCTATCTTTAGAATTAAATATCATTTCTATTTTCTGCCAATCTTGTGTTCCTGTAATTGCTACAGATTTTTCTGTTGTACCAATTACTGATATTTGTGCACCAATTCCTGATACATCATTTTCTGCAATTATATCTTCTGTTTTTACCATACAGGTTACTTTGTATGGTGTATTTTTTTGTACTTTTATTTTTTTATAAAATGTTGCATCATTTAATTTTTCTGATATTATTTCATAACTACTCGTTTTTGAATATTTTACATTGCTATCTCTTTTAAATTGTGATGTATGTAGATTCATTTCACTTCTTATATATTCATTAAAGTTGTTTTTTCTATAAAAATTAAATGCTAATAGCAGTATGAATATTATTATTATCCAAGATATTATATTAACTATCTTATTTTTCATCAGTTTCCCCTTTGTATTACATTTTCTTTTTTAACATTAATTATCCATTGATATTATAACATTATTTATATGAATTTAGCAATAAAAAAATAATAAAAAATGGGTTGTAAATATAAAAAAGTTATAAAATTTATATAATCTTGACTATAATTTTCAAATACTATATCTATGAGATAAATTAGATAATGAATAAAAGTATAGTGGAGAAACTATTATAGTTGCTCCACTATACTTTTTATTCATTACTATCTTTTTCTTCTTTATCTTTAGAAAGTATTGCAGTTAAATTAATTCTACCTTGTTCATCAATGTCAAGAACTTTAACAGTAACCTTATCACCAACATTTAAAACATCTTCAACTTTTTTGATTCTTTCTTTAGAAATCTTAGATATATGAAGTAATCCTTCTTTTCCATTAATTCCTAAGTCTACAAAAGCTCCAAAAGTTGTTGTTCTTGTTACTTCTCCATAATAAATTCCACCAACTTCAACTTCTTTTACTATATCTTCAATCATTTCTAATGCTTGATTTGATTTTTCTGAATCATTTGAATAAATAAATACTTGTCCATCTTCTTTAATATCAATTTTAACTCCTGTTGCATCTATTATTTTATTTATTGTTTCTCCACCTTTACCTATAACGTCTTTTATTTTTTCTACTTTTATTTTTGTATTTACTATTCTTGGTGCATATTTTGATATTTCTTTTCTTGGTTCTGATATTACTGGTAACATTACATCTTCTAATATATGTTTTCTAGCTATTCTAGTTCTTTCAAATGCTTCTTTTATTATATTATAAGATAATCCATCTACTTTTATATCAACTTGTATAGCTGTAATACCTTTTTCTGTTCCACCAACTTTAAAATCCATATCTCCAAAGAAGTCTTCTATACCTTGTATATCAGTTAACATTACATAGTCATTTTCATCATCTGGATTCGTTACAAGTCCTGTTGATATACCTGCAACTGGTCTTTTTATTGGAACTCCCGCTGCCATTAATGATAATGTACTTCCACAGATACTTGCTTGTGAAGTTGATCCATTTGAAGATAATACTTCAGATACAACTCTTATTGCATAAGGGAATTCTTCTTCTGATGGTAATACTGGTACTAAGGCTTTTTCAGCTAATGCTCCATGTCCAATTTCTCTTCTTCCTGGTCCTCTTGATGGTCTAGCTTCTCCAACACTATAACTTGGGAAATTATATTGATGCATATATCTTTTTGCTGTTTCTGTATCAATACCATCAAGTTCTTGTTCCTCTGATGCCATTCCCAATGTTGTAACTGATAATACTTGTGTTTGCCCTCTAGTAAACAATGCACTTCCATGAACTCTTGGTAATAGGTCAATTTCACATGATAAAGGTCTTATTTCATCTAATGCTCTACCATCAACTCTTTTATGCTCATTAAATATCATATTTCTTACACATTTTTTCTGTAATTTATAAATAGCTTCTCCTATATCTGCTTTGTGTTCTTCAGCTGTTTCTTCCCCAAATTTTTCTGAATATGCTTCTGCTATTTTATTTGAAACTTCTGTTATATTATTATCTCTTGTTTCTTTATCTGGTTCTTGTAAAGCCTTTTTTACATCTTCTTCAAAATTTGTTTCTATATATTCGTATACTTCATGGTCAACCTCAAATGATTTATATTCAAATTTAGTTTTTCCAATTTCTGCTTTCATATTTTCAATAAATTTACATATCTTTTTAATTTCTTCATGTCCTTCCTTTATTGCTTGTAACATAACATCATCTGGAACTTCATTTGCTCCTGCTTCAATCATTGCTATCTTTTCTTGTGTTCCTGCAACAGTTAATGTTAAATCTGAAACTTTTCTCTGTTCTTCTGTCGGATTGATTATAATTTTCCCATCTACTAATCCTACATTTACTGCGGCTGTTGGTCCACCAAAAGGTATATCAGATATAGATAATGCTGCTGAAGCACCTATCATAGCTGCAACTTCTGGAGAATTATCTTGATCTACTGATAGTACAGTTGCAACAACTACTACATCATTTCTAAAATCTTTTGGGAATAATGGTCTTAAAGGTCTATCTATTGCCCTTGATGTAAGTATTGCTTTATCACTTGGTTTGCCTTCTCTTTTTTGGAATGAGCCTGGTATTTTACCAACTGAATATAATTTTTCTTCATAATCAACTGATAATGGAAAAAAATCAATACCATCTTTAGGTTCTTTTGAAGCTGTAACATTTACCATTACAACTGTATCTCCATATCTAACTAATACACTTCCATTTGCTAATCCTGCCATTTTTCCTGTTTCAAATACAAGTTTTCTTCCTGCTAATTCTGTTTCATAAATTTTAAACATATTGTTATCTTTTCCTCCATTCTTTTTGCACCACTTTTTTATAAATTCTAACATATTTTATCCCCCTTTAAAGGAATTTATGAAATTTTATTGTTATATTTCTTTATATCATTTTATTAGCTTAAAGCTTTTGTAACTTTTTTTATATAATTGTAATCTAGATTGTAACCTCTATAATATACAGACTTTATGTCAGTATATTATACAAGCTACTTATCTAAATTAATCATTATATTTATAACAATTTTTTTCATAAATTTTGCTTAAAAAGCCTATGTCAATTTTTGTTTTGCATAGGCTCTTTATTAATTATTTTCTTAATCCTAATTTTTCTACAATATCTCTGTATCTTTGGATATCTTTTTTTGATAAATAGTTTAGTAAGTTTCTTCTTTTACCAACCATTTTTAATAATCCTCTTCTTGAATGATTGTCTTTAACATGTACTTTTAAATGTTCTGTTAATTCATTAATTCTTTCTGTTAAAAGAGCTATTTGTACTTCTGGTGAACCAGTGTCTTTTTCTTCTCTTTTATATGTATTAATGATTTCTTGTTTTCTTTCTTTTGTCATATTTTACACCTCCTATTTTATTTTTTGTCCTTTAACTGAGCTTTAGTTTTGGTGCTTTACTTAAAAGCTAAGTAAAAGGTTATTTTTATTACTTTCATAGTATACTACATTTTTCTTGTTTTGACAAGTGTTTTTCAATTTAAGTTTTATTTTTTATAATATTCATTTCAACTGCAAAAAAGCTCGGCTATTAAAAAGTCGAGCTTTTTTATGATATTTACTTTGCATAATCGACAATCCTTGTTTCTCTAATAACATTAACTTTTATTTGTCCAGGATAATCCATTTCATTTTCTACTTTTTTAGCTACATCTCTAGCTAAAATAGTCATTTGATCATCATTGATTTTATCTGGTTTTACAAGAATTCTAACTTCACGTCCTGCTTGAATTGCAAATGATTTTTCTACACCTTCAAATGAATCTGCAATTTCTTCAAGATTTTGCAATCTTTTTATATATGCTTCTAGTGTTTCTCTTCTAGCACCTGGTCTTGATGCACTAATTGCATCAGCCGCTTGAATCAAAACAGCTTCTAAAGATTGTGGTTCTACATCTTCATGATGTGCTTCAACTGCATTTATTACAATAGGATTTTCTTTATATTTTTTAAGTATTTCTACACCTATTTCTACGTGTGTACCTTCCATGTCGTGGTCTAATGCTTTTCCAATATCATGTAATAATCCTGCTCTTCTTGCAAGTTTTGCATCTAATCCTAATTCTTCCGCCATAATTCTTGCTAAATTAGAAACTTCTATTGAATGGTTTAACACATTTTGACCATAACTTGTCCTGTATTTTAATTTCCCTATCAATTTAATTATATCTGGATGCAAACCAATTACTCCTGTTTCTAAAACTGCTCTTTCGCCTTCTTCTTTTATTGTTTCTTCAATCTCTTGTTTAGCTTTCTCAACTACTTCTTCTATTTTAGCTGGATGTATTCTTCCATCATCAATTAATTTTTCTAATGCAATTTTTGCAACTTCTCTCCTTAATGGGTCAAATCCAGAAAGAACTACTGCTTCAGGTGTATCATCTATTATTAAATCAACTCCTGTAAGTGTTTCTAATGCTTTTATGTTTCTACCTT
>CANQTJ010000080.1 GCA_947626705.1 uncultured Clostridia bacterium
TTTCATACTTTACAGTAGATGATAGTGAAACTCATTATGATATTACTGATGGCAATACTGTAAAAAATGACTTATTACTACCTAACAATGAAAAAGGATTTACAGAAAGCGAAAAAGCAAGTATAAAGGTTTATTGGTTTTGGGATAAACAAAGTGATACTTATAATCCAGATATTACTGACTTGGATAATAAAGATATGGGAGTGTTTGCAATAGTAAGGCAAAAGATAAAATAAATGTAAGGAGGTAACAATGGATAAAAGAAGATTAAGTTTGATATTTATATTTTTAATAATTGTTTTATTTGTCTTTACTTTTAATGTTACCTCAAGTAGATATATGGGACAAATTGAAAGTGAGGCAAATGATGTAATTGCTATTCCAGTTATTGATATAACTAATCCTACTTTTGAATATACACCAGCAGATTTAATACCAGGATTTATTGGAGAATCGGATTTTTATGTAAGAAATTATGATGATACAAATACTAATGAAGTTTTAATGAAATATTATTTAAAAGTACAAGTAATTTCCGACATACCAATAAAAATTTCTCTTACTGATGAAAACGGTCAAGCAATAATATTAGATAATGAACAGAAAACAGCAGAAAAGGAATTACCTTATGGTGAGAAAGCTCAAACTAAATATCATATTAAGATAGAATGGGATAAAAAAGATAATGACTATCAATATGCTGGTAAAAGTATGAAATTAATTATTGATTTAACATCTACTCAAGTGGTTGAGGAATCTTAATATGAATAAAATAAAAAAGATATTAAAAGCAATATTTTGGATAATTTTAGTTTTTATTGCTACATATAGTACGATTATAATATTTCAAAAAATTATTTGGAAAAATAAAACGCCTAGTTTTTTTGGATATAAAAATTTTATTGTTCTTACTGGAAGTATGGAGCCAACTTTAAATATTGGTGACATAGTTTTTGTAAAAGAAACAACTGACATTAAGGAGCAAGACATTGTCTCTTTTAAAATAAATAATGCAGTAATTACCCATAGAATAGTAGAAATAAAAAAGGAAAATGAAAAAAATATATATATTACAAAAGGAGATGCTAATTCTGGTAATGATATAGAAGCATTAAGTATAAGAGATATTGAGGGAAAATACAGGTTTAAAATTCCATTTTTGGGAAATGTAATATTATTTTTTCAAAAACCTATTGGAATTATTAGTTTATTTTTGATTTTTGCAGTATTCATAGTAATAACTTCTGTAAAATCAAATAAAGATCCAAAACATATGAAAAGGAAGTGAGTAAAAGTGAAAAATAGAAGATTATTTATTTTCTTGCTTGTTATTGTTATTATAATAGCATTTGTAATAACTTTTGGAAGAACTTATGCTAAATATATTTTAACTAAACATATTGAAGCTACTTTTTCATCACAACCTTTTTATTTTAATGTGGAAATTCCTGATGATGTTGTTTTTAAAAGAACAGATAATAAAAGCGATTTTGACATTATTTTAACAGAGACAACAAGTTTTGATATAACTGTATCTAATAATGATGGTACAAATTATAATTCGTTTGATACTGATTATGAAATCACTATCGTTGATAATGGTAAATTTGCTTTTGTTGATGGAGATAAAATAACTAAAAAAATTACTGGTGGTAGTTTAAAAAATGATACTATTTCTTTGAATTTGAAAATATTGGATATGGAAAATCCATTAAAAACTTTTAAAATAAAAATTAAAACAACTAGCCCTTATGTGAAAGAAGAAGAATTTACCTTAAATGTTATTCAAGAAGGTGCTATTCAAACAATAGAGGATTTGGTAGACTTAAGTTTATCAGTTAGAAGAATACCTAAAGTAGCAGTTGAATCTGAAAGATATAAAATGACAAGAAATTTAGACTTTAAAAATCCAAGCTCATATGATAATGCTAATAGATCAGACTATGGTGATGTAAATGGTGATGATATTACTGAACAAAAATTAATGGATGAATTAACAAAATCATATAGTGATTCAAGTCATCCAGGAGCTGGTTTTTTGCCAATAGGAATGCAAGATGAAATTAAAGAACAATACTATGAATTTAAGGGCGTATTTAATGGAGGAAATCATTCTATTTCAAATTTGCGTATTCATAAGTCAAAGCAATCTGATATAGGATTATTTGGATTTACAATTGGGGCAGTAATAAAAAATCTTACAATTATTGATGGAGATGTATATAACGAAAACCAAACAGCAGGAATGGTCGTTGGAAAAGTACAAGGTGGAATAATAGAAAATGTAAAGGTTGAAGGAAAAAGTGTAATGGCGGTAGATTCTTTACATACAAATGAAGATACATATTCTGGTGGAATAGCTGGTTATGTTGAACTTAAAGCAGAGATAAAAAACTGTGTCAATATGGCAGAGGTTACAACAAGATTTTCAGGAGATAACACAAATTATTCTGGACCATCAGGTGGAATATGTGGTTGGATGGCAAATTCTACTATAGATCATTGTATAAATTATGGAACGATTACAGGACAAAAATATGTAGGAGGTATTGCAGGGTTTTCAGCGATGCACGATGATTTGGCTCCTGATGGAGCAGGAACAGTTAGCTATTGTGGTAATTATGGTAAAATAACAACTTATATAACAGGAACTTCATCTAGTGGACCAGGACAGTATATAGGTGGAATTTGTGGATATAATAAAGCTGCTGGAATAGTAACAGATTGTACGAACTATAAAGAGGCTTCGGTTTCAGGAATAAGTAATGTAGGGACAATAGTTGGAGGAAACTATGGTAAAGCAATAAATTGTCACAATTATTCTACTAGTATTACTGGAAATTCAAGCTCTTCGAAATTGTTTGGATTGCAAAAGGGAACAGCTACTGGATGTGTGGATCATACATTATCTGGAGATGTACCGACTGAACCTCCAACTATTGAATCTACTGAATCTACAGAAAATGCAGTAGATAATAATAACAATGTTATAAATCAAAATAGTAACAATAATGAAATTACAGATAAAAATAACACAGATATAGATGATAATATAGAAAATATAGTACCTTAAAAATAAAAGCGAGTTATATAAAAAAAGAGGATTCCTAATTCTAGGATATCCTCTTTTTTGTCAAGATATCATATTTATAAAATTTAGTAATAAATTTTATTTACTTCTAATATTTTTAAAGAGAAGTTAGGAGGAATTTATATGGTACAAGATTCTAAAAACGTACAAAATGTAACTGTTCATGAAATAAACAGTAAAAAATATACTGTGATAACAAGATGTATAGATAATGCACAGAGTATAGAAAAACTATATGATGTAATATGCAAGTATGTAATTTCACAAATAAATTGAAAATTATACAGAACACAAATGATTATAAAATTTTTATCAAATATATACACTTCAAAAAGAGGTATTGGAAGATGAATGAAAAATACAAAGTTGCAGCATATTTAAGGTTGTCGCAAGAGGATGGTGATAAAGGTGTAAGTGATAGCATAGTAAGTCAAAAAAGTATAATAGCAAAAAAAGTAGAAGAACTAGGACAGGATTTTTTAATTGTGGATTACTACATAGATGATGGATATACAGGACTAAACACTGATAGACCGAATTTTCAAAGAATGATAGCAGATATAGAAAAAGGGGCTATAAATTGTATTATCACAAAGGACTTATCAAGACTTTCAAGAAATAGTTTTGAAGCTAATTATTTTATTGAAATATATTTTTTGGAAAGAAATATAAGATATATATCTGTATTAGACAATGTAGATACAGGAACAAAAAACTCAAATAATGATATGATACAGTTTAAGACTCTTATAAATGACTGGTATAGCAAAGATATTTCAAGGAAAATAAAATCAAGTGTGTGGGCTAGAAAAGAAAAAGGTATGTTTATGGGTGGGATAGCTCCTTATGGTTATAGAAAATCAAAAGAAGATAAACACAAATTAGTTATAAATAAAGCAGAAGCAAGAATAGTAAAAAGAATTTTTGAAGAATATAGCAAAGGAAAAACACCTTCTGAAATAGTAAAAGGACTACAAAATGATAATATACCAAGCCCAAATAATAATGGAAATAATGGAGATATCAGGTATAAATGGAGAGAAGAAACTATTAGAAGAATGATAATAAAAAAAGAGTATTTAGGACATACAGAGTATGGAAAAAGAATAAATTTAAGTTATAAATCTAAAAAAAGAAAGTATATTCCTCCAGAAGAATGGCAAATAGTCTATAACACACATGAGCCAATTATTACTGAGGAATTGTTCAATAAAGTACAAGATGTGAGAAATATGAATAAAAGCATTAAAAGAAAAAAACACGAGTGGGAACTAAATGGACTTGTTAAATGTAAAGAATGTGGAGCTAAAATGACTTTGAAAGTTGAGTATAAAAGAAATTATAGAGAAGAATTGAAATCAAAAAAAATATGCTGTTTAAATGGATTAAAAAGGTATAAAGGAAAGAATTGTATAAGAGCAAGTAAAGGATTTGATGAAGAAACGCTTAATATAATTGTTTTAAAAAGTTTAAAGGAAACAATGGAAAAACTTGATAAAAAAAGAATAAAAAACTTAATTTCCAAAGAGCAAATGAAAATTACAAATAACAGTCTAAATTATAATAAAGAATTACTAAATGAAGAATTAACAAGATTAGAAAAATACATAAAAACTTTATACCTAGACTTTAAACAAGAGTTACTAGATGAAGATGATTATAAAAGATATTATAAAGAAAAAGCAGATGAAAAAAGAAGAATAAAACAAGAATTGGATTTACTAGTTCAAGAAGAAAAAAATAAACCTGTTATAGAGGAAAAAGAAATAAATGAGTTAATAAAAAATATATTAAACATGAAAAAATTAAATAAAGATATTATATCAGAACTAATATATGACATACAAATAGATAATAACAACCAAATATATATCAATTATAAATATGATATTTTTGAAGGAGTGGCATAATATGAAAGAATATAAAGCAGGAATATATTTAAGATTATCAAGAGAACACGAAGAAGAAAATAATAGTATAGAAGCACAAAGAGAGATAACAACAAATTATGCTATTAAAAATGGATATAAGATAATTAAAGAATATGTAGATAATGGCTATTCAGGAATACTAGATTCAAGACCTGCATTAAATAAAATGATGATAGATATAACAAGAGGCTTTATCAATATGGTTATAGTAAAAGATATAAGCAGATTAACTCGTGATAAGAATAAAACAGGGTGGTACACAGAAATATTTTTTCCAGATAATGATACAAGGTTTATTTCGGTAACAGAATTTATAGATAGTGGAGATAGATATGAAATTGATGATACTATAATGTTACGTGGAATAGCAAATCAAGCATACATTGCAGATATATCAAAAAAGGTAAGAACAAATAAAAAAGCAATGAAAGAAAAAGGTCAGTTTGTTGAAAACAGCGTTCCATACGGCTATAAAAAAGAAGAAAATGATAAGCATAAAGTAATCATAGATGAAGAAGTAGCAGATAATATAAGAAAAATTTATGATATGTATATTGAAGGAAAAGCAGGTACTCAAATAGCAGAATATTTAAACAGCAAAAAGATAAAAAACCCTAGCAGATATATGAAAATGAAAAATTGTACTAGAAAATGGAATACAGAGCAAATAAATACAATACTAACGAATCCATTTTATATTGGAAATACAGTAATGAACAAATATGAAACAAATTATATGACTAAAATTTGTAAGGAAAACAAAAGAAAGGATACATGGATAATAAAAGAACACACTCACGAGCCAATAATCGAAAAAGAAAAATATGACAAAGTACAAGAAATAAAGAGAGGAAAAAAAGGTAGGAAAAGTGTAAAACACGAATATTTGTTAAGAGATTTACTGTATTGTGGGAATTGCAAAAGGAAAATGCAATATAAAGTTTATAAATCAAAGAATAAACAAAGATTTTTATATGAAGTAGCTGGATTTAAATGTAGTTTTTTATATAAAAAGAAGTGTAAGAATAAATCATATATAAGAGAAAAGGATTTAAATGAAATAGTAAAAAAAGAAATTATAAAAAGATTAAGTTTAATCGAAAGTGATAAAATAACTAATAGAATAATTGATTACTACAAAGAAAATGATGAAAATATGAAAAAAATAAATGAATACAAAAATGAAATAAAAAAAATAGAACGAAAGAAAAGTGGTTTATATAGAAAGAAATGTGAAGAATATATAACAACAGAAGAGTTTAAAATAGAATATTCGAGAGCAAAAGAAGAATGTATAATATTTAAAAATCTAATACAAGAGTTAGAACAAAATAATACAAACAAGATAGATGAAAAGAAAATGAAGAATATAATATTAGAGTATAAAAAAGGAAAATGGATAAATAATGATTTCTTAAAAGAAATTATAAACAAAATAGAAGTATATTCTAAAAACAGAATTGAGATTACTTTTAATTTTTAAACTATTGAAATTTAGCTAAAAGGTTAAATTTATTGTTTTAAACTATTTAACTGCAATAAACGGGGCATAACACAAGGCGGTGCTGTTGCAGCACCAACAGCAGGAAAAATTTTAGCAGAAGTATTACCATATTTAGAAGTAAAAAAATCAGAAGAAGAAAAAAAGGAGATAAATGAGGTACCAAATGTAGAACAAATGACAGTAAATGATGCGAAAAATATTTTAAGTGAAGCTGGATTTAATTTAAAATTAAATATAGAGGACGAAAAAAATATTGACAAAAAAAATACAATTATAACAAATCAATTCCCAAAACATGGAATAAAACTTGAAAAAGGTAGCAATATTATGTGCGATATATATTAAAATAAATATTGACAAATTTTTTAAATATTATATAATAATAATATTAATATTGAAAGGGGATAACATATGAAAAAATTAAAAAGAAATATTATAATTCTATCAATATTTATTTTTATTCTTTTGATTAATCAAAATGTATTTGCAAATAATAAAATAACAGTACACAAAGTAGAATACACAAAAGAATTTCAAGATTGGTTAAATCTTTCTGATGAGGAAAAAGAAAAAGTTATTGTACCTAGAATGTATGAGGTATCAAAAACAAAAAGAAATATTAGAAGTCCATTTTTAAATATAAGATTATTGCAAACTGGCATAGAAACTAACTATGATTTAAGAAATATAATTTCAAATAATATAAAAATCAAAGATCAAGGACAAACAAATTCATGCTGGGCTTTTTCTGCTCTTTCTTCTTTAGAAACAAATTTAGCAATGGCTGATTATAATAAAAATGGTGAACAATCAGACACTGTTTATGATTTTTCAGAAAGGCATATGGAATATGCAAATAGTAGATTATTTAATGATGAAGCCGTAAATGAAAAAGGATATAATAGAGAAGTTGGAGCAGGAGGAGCA
>CANQTJ010000081.1 GCA_947626705.1 uncultured Clostridia bacterium
ATTATATATAGAGGCAGGATATGGTGGTACTAGAAAAGGTTTTTATTGTGAATATAATATTAAAACTATAACAATACATGATGAATTAAAATGTTATGTAGGAAATGGTACTTATTATCCAAATGGTTATTATGGTATTATAAATGTAAAAAATACAGAAGTTTCATTATATGCTATGAGAATTGATAATGTAGACTGTACTGGAAGTTCAACGCTAGAGGTATACGGTATTAATTATTAATATTATTGTAAAAGTATGAAATCTTTTAAGCAATTAAAATTTTCATACTTTTATTTTTGTATAATAAGTAGTAAACTGTAATTCAAAAGCAAAAATTTAAATAAAAAAATTGAAAAAAATAAAATAGTATGATAAATTATATAACAATAAAAAACATTTGAAGTTCTTAAATAAGTATAAAAGAATAAAATATGTAAAAAATAGAAAAGAGAGGTGCAAAGTCAATGGAAAAAAGTAACTGGTTTAACAAAAAAATAGAAGATATTGAAAAACAACTAAAAACTAACAAACAAACAGGACTAAAAGAAGAACAAATACAAGAAATAAGAAATCAAGTAGGATATAATGAATTAAAAGCAACAAAAAAGAAAACACTTATACAAAGATTTATAGACCAATTTAAAGATTTTTCCATAATTGTATTAATAATAGCAGCAATAGTATCTGGAATTGTTGGTATAAGTGAAGGAGAAGGAATAACAGATACAATAATAATTTTAATAGTAGTTATTGTTAATGCAATCATAGGAGTAGCTCAAGAAAGCAAAGCAGAAAAATCATTAGAAGCACTACAAAAATTAAGTGACCATGCATCTAAGGTTATAAGAGATGGAAATATGCAGGTAGTACCAGCAAGAGAATTAGTTCCTGGCGATATTGTAGTATTAGATACAGGAGATTACATACCAGCAGATTTGAGGATAATTGAAGCCATAAATTTAAAATCACAAGAAAGTTCATTAACAGGAGAATCAGTACCTGTGGAAAAAACGGCAGATATAATTGAGAGTGAAGAAATAGGTATTGGCGATAGAAAAAATATGTTATTTTCATCAAGTTTAGTAACGTATGGTAGAGGAAAAGGTATTGTTGTAGAAACAGGAATGACAACTGAAGTAGGAAAAATTGCAGGAATGATTAATTCAACGGAAAAACAAGAAACACCATTACAACAGAAATTAAATAAATTAGGAAAAACGTTAGGAATTGCTGCAATAGTAATTTGTATAGCTATATTTGTTATAGGAATATTACAAGGAAAAGAAACAATCAAGATGTTTATGACAGCTGTAAGCTTGGCAGTTGCCGCAATACCTGAAGGGTTGGTTGCAGTGTCAACAATAGTTTTAGCCATAGGTGTTCAAAAAATGGTTAAAAGAAATGCTATTGTAAAAAGATTACCAGCAGTAGAAACATTAGGAAGTAGTACTGTAATATGTTCAGATAAGACTGGAACATTAACACAAAATAAAATGACAGTAGAGAAAATATTTTGGAATGATGCTATAAGAGATGTAAAAAATATATCAGATGACCAGATAGATGAAGAATTGACAAAAATTATTTATGCAAATATGTTATGCAATGATACAAAAATATCACAAGATGGAACTTTAACAGGAGATCCTACAGAAACAGCATTAGTTGATATGGCATTTAAATTGAATTTTGATCCAAGTATATATGATAGAGCACCAAGATGTGAAGAAATTCCATTTGATTCTGATAGAAAATTAATGACAACTATAAATGAAATAAATGGAAAATATATAGTGTATACAAAAGGTGGAATTGATGAATTACTAAAAAGATGTACTGCTTATGAGATTAATAATGAAATAGATTTTAATCTAAATAAACATATAAATACAATAAGACAAAAAAATGAAGAAATGGCAAAAGAAGCATTAAGAGTGTTAGGGTGTGCTTATAAAGAGATAGACCATATACCATCTAAGGAAGAAATGGAAACAATAGAAAATGACTTAATATTTATAGGTATGGTAGGCATGATAGATCCACCTAGAGAAGAAGCTAAAATAGCAGTAGAAAAATGTAAAACAGCTGGAATAAAAGTTGTAATGATTACAGGAGACCATAAAATTACAGCAACAGCAATAGCTAAAAAATTAGGTATATTAGAAAATGAAGAAGAAGCAATAACAGGTACTGAATTAGAGCAAATGAGCGATGATGAATTAGAAAAAAATGTTAAAAAATATTCTGTTTATGCAAGAGTATCTCCTGAACATAAGGTAAGAATTGTAAATGCATGGCAAAAAAATGGAGAAGTAGTAGCAATGACTGGTGATGGCGTAAATGATAGTCCAGCATTAAAAAAAGCAGATATAGGATGTGCGATGGGAATTGTTGGAACAGATGTTGCTAAAGAAGCGGCTGACGTTATTTTAACAGATGATAATTTTGCAACAGTTGTATCTGCAGTAGAAGAAGGAAGAAGGATTTATGACAATATATTAAAAGTAATTCAGTTTTTATTATCAAGTAATGTGGGCGAAATAGTAGTATTGTTTTTTGCAACTCTTTTAACACCACTATTTAGTAGATGGTTTGGAATTGCAGATATAAGTAGCTTAGAAATTTTGCTTCCAATTCATATTTTATGGATAAATTTAGTAACAGATTCATTACCGGCATTAGCACTAGCATTTGATCCAGCAAACAGTGATATAATGAATAGAAAGCCAGTAAAACCAGGAAAAGGAATATTTACTAAAGGAATGACTTGGAGAGTTATATATCAAGGAGCTATGATTGGAATATTAACATTAATAGCATTTATGATAGGTTTAGCAACAACAAATTCTCCTATTGAAGGATTAACATTAGATGAATCTAAAATAGAAGTTGGTCAAACGATGGCATTTGTTACATTAGCATTTTCTGAATTAGTGCATGTATTTAATGTAAGAAACAATAAAAAATCTGTTTTTACAACTGGAATATTAAATAACTTAAAATTAATTGGAGCAGTAATTTTATCAGCAATATTAATACTTGTAATACTTATAATACCTTCATTAAGACATATATTTAGTATACCAGTCTTACCAACACAAAATATAGTAGAGTTAATATTACTAGCATTTGCACCTCTTGTGATAGTTGAAATATTTAAAATATTAAAAATAAATACTAGTAAAGAAGAATAGCTATAATAATAAAATTGTCATAGTAATGTAAAAAATGTAATATTCTGTAATAAAAAAAGCATAAGTTTTAAAAAAGTACTTGTGCTTTTTTGAATTTAAAAGTATAATATATATATAAGAATATTTAAGAAGGGAGAGATACTATAAAAAATAGTATATAAAAAATATGGGTGTTGTAAAAAAAATACAAAAAATATTTAAAGTTATGAATAATAAGCCATACGTAAGAGATAACAAAGAAAAAAATAAAAATACAAAAGAAAATATTGTGCCGTTTCATATACCAAAAAGTATAAATACAGCACAAAAAAGGCTTACAAGTAACATAAGTATTGTACAACATATGAGATATTTAAATTCTAAAAATATTAGAATAATAAATAAAAAACCAGTAACAGTAACTCCAATTAATATTAAATATCAAAAAATGAAAGAAGATTATAACAAAACAAAAGATAAGAGAAATAAAAGCAATAATAATATTGTAAATTTTCAAGATAAAGTACAAAAAAGAGAAGAAGGTAAGAAATATAGAGATTCTTTGAAATGTGAAACAAAATATGATATGGCATATAAAAACTTTGAAAATACAATGAGAAGAAAAATGTACGAAGAAGATATGTGGAGAAAAAGAAGATATAGGGGAAATATGCCAATTTATAGAAATAGAAGAATGGAATATAGAAAAGCAATTGAACAAGATATGTTAAGAAGAAGAATAGAACAAGCTAAAAAGAGAAGGTTACAAAGACCTGTAAATAGAAATGTACAACAATTAAAACAAAATAGGAAAAATTCGAATAATGGTTATAGATTTATAACAAACGAACATGATAGATAAAAATTAAAATAAAAATACTAAGGAGGAAACAATAAATGTACATATTTAATAAAATAACAGTAAATCCACAATTACCAAAAAGAATAGAAAAATTATCAGAAATATCAAATAATTTATGGTGGTCATGGAATACAGAATTTTTAAGATTATTTAAAAAAATAGATAAAGACTTATGGGAAGTATGCCAAAAAAATCCAATTAAATTTTTAAAGTTAGTATCTCAAGATAATTTAGAAAAAGTGTCAAAAAATACAGAGTTTTTAAAGGAATATGATTTATTAGCAAAAGAATTTGATGACTATATGAATAGTAAAAATACATGGTTTAATAATACATATCCAGAAAATAAAAAAGATTTAATAGCATATTTTTCAGCAGAATATGGATTAGACCAAACAATTCCAATATATTCAGGTGGACTTGGAATATTATCTGGAGATCATTTGAAATCTGCAAGTGATTTAGGTGTACCATTAGTAGCAGTAGGCTTATTATATAAAAATGGATATTTTAATCAAAAAATAAATGGATATGGAGAACAGCAAACAGAATATAATAATATAGAATTAAGTAATTTGCCAATTAATGTAGTAAAAGACGAAAATGGACAAGAGTTAAAAATATATGTAAAATTTGAAAAAAGAAAAGTCTATTTAAAGGTATGGCAAATAAATGTAGGAAGAATAAAGCTTTATTTATTAGATTCAGATATTGATGAAAATTCACCAGAGGATAGAGAAGTAACATTAAGGCTATATGGTGGAGATCAAGAGATGAGAATAAAACAAGAAATTGTTTTAGGTATGGGCGGAACTAATCTTTTAACTAGAGCTTTGGGATTAAAGCCAACAGTATACCACATGAATGAAGGACATTCTGCATTTTTAATATTAGAATTAATAAAAAATATAATAAAAGAGAAAGAAGTATCATTTGAAGTTGCAAAAGATATAGCGAGTTCAAAGACAGTATTTACAACTCATACGCCAGTACCTGCTGGAAACGATATATTTCCAATAGACTTAGTAGAAAAATATTTTAAAGATTTTTGGCCTAGATTAGGATTAGATAGAGAAGAATTTTTAAAATTGGGAATGAAGCCTTGCAATGAATTAGAACATGGATTTAATATGGGAATTTTAGCTCTTAAAGTTGCTGGTAAGAAAAATGGAGTAAGTAAATTACATGGTGCTGTATCAAGAGAATTGTTTGGAGAAGTATGGCCAGAAATAGCTGCAAATGAATCACCAATAACTTATGTAACAAATGGTATACATACATGTTCATGGTTAGCACCAAGTTTGAAACAATTATATAATAAATATCTAATACCATATTGGCAAGATAACATACATAATGATGAAGTATGGGAAAATATAAAAGATATACCTAATGAAGAATTATGGAAATTACATCAGGAAAGAAAAGAAAGATTATTAAATCTAGTAAGAGTTAGCACTACTGATAGATTAAGAAGAGCAGGATATAGCTATGAAGAAATAAATGATATAGTATCAAAGTTAAATCCAAATATACTAACAATAGGATTTGCAAGGAGATTTGCTACATATAAAAGAGCAACATTAATATTTAAAGATATAGAAAGAATAACACAAATAATAAATAATCAAGATAAACCAGTACAATTAATATTTGCAGGAAAAGCGCATCCAGCAGATAGAGCAGGACAAGATTTAATAAAAAGAATACACGAAATATCAATGATGCCACAATTTAAAGGTAAAATATTTTTATTAGAAAATTACAATATAGCTATGTCAAAATATTTAGTAACAGGTGTAGATGTATGGTTAAATAATCCAAGAAGACCAATGGAAGCATCAGGAACAAGTGGACAGAAGGCATCAGTAAATGGAGTTATAAATTTTAGCGTACTAGATGGTTGGTGGGCAGAAGGATATAATCAAGAAAATGGTTGGACAATTGGAACAAATGCAGAATATACATCTTATGAAGAACAAGATATAGCAGATAGCCAAAGTATATATCATACATTAGAAGAAAAAATAATACCTACATATTACCAAAAAAATGAAAAAGGAATTTCTGAAAAATGGATGAAAATTATGAAAAACTCTATAATATCAACAGGAGGAAAATATAGTACATCAAGAATGCTTGTAGATTATACAAATAATTTATATATTCCATTATGTAATTTAACTAAAAAATATTATGAAAATATTGATAATGTTGCAGAATTTAATTTATGGAAAAAAATGCTATACACTAATTGGAAAGATATAAAAATAACACAAAAAAATAATTTGAATAATATAACCATTGATGCAGGAAATAATATTGAAGTTAGATGTGAAGTACAAATTCCAAATGTAGATGTTAATAATATAAAGGTTGAGTGTTATTATGGAAAAATATTAGATAATGGTATAGTAGAAAATGTTAGTATTATACCGATGAAACTTGAAAATGAAAATGATGAAGATAAAATTTATGAATATACTACAAAGATAGAACTAAAAACAGGTGGAAATTATGGTTATACTTTTAGAATTATGCCAAAACATGAAATGATATTAGATTCAGAGAATTTGAATTTGGTAAAATGGGTTACAAATTAATAATAGAGCTAACAGATATAGAAAGTCTGTTAGCTCTATATAGATTATTATAATTTAATAACGCCATTTTTAAAGTCCAGATTATTTTCACAGTTACTCTTAAAACCAATATTATAAACATTTGACGCAAAAATATCTTTACTTAAAATTAAATCTAAATCTGGATTTTTATTGCAATTAACAAACTTATTAGCAGAAGTTATAATATTAGGATTTGTTTTTGAAATACTAGAAATCAAATTTTTACCATTATCATTAAAACCTAAAACTCTAATATAAGGAGTAGTATTTTTTGAAACTTCTATATCACTTTTAGTAATCCCTAATAATGCATACAAAAGGATTCTCTGAATCCTAGTATATGTATATCTTTTAGATTTAACAATATTAAAAAAATCACTAATATTATTACACAGATTACTAGCTTTTTTTATAGAAAATTCTAATCCTTCGGTAACATCAGGTAAATTTCTAATATCTTCAATATTCATTTTTCTAATCAAATAAATGATTTCCTTCTCAAATATATTTAAATCAGAAATAAAACTACCTTTTTTAATATTTTCCATTATAATAGAATAACTAGA
>CANQTJ010000082.1 GCA_947626705.1 uncultured Clostridia bacterium
AAAGCTTTAAAAGAAATGAAACGTCATAAATATGAAACTGTTGTAACAACTCCAAATACACAGCAAACAATATATGAAATTGATTATAATAAAAAGGTAATAATCATAGGAAATGAAGCTAATGGAGTAAAGGAAAAAATAATAGAAAAAGCAGATCAAAAAGTAAAAATACCAATGCTAGGTAAAACAGAAAGCTTAAATGCTTCAGTGGCGACTGCAGTTGTTCTTTATGAGTATATGAGACAAAAATTAAGTTGAATTATTTGTCTCTGGAATTAATAAGAATACAAAGAGGAGAAATAAAATGAAATTAAATATAGTATTAGTAGAACCAGAAATACCACAAAATACTGGAAATATAGCCAGGACATGCGCAGTAACAGGAGGAAAATTACACTTAGTACACCCATTAGGATTTAGTATAAATGAAAAAACACTAAAAAGAGCGGGACTAGATTATTGGGACAAGCTAGATATTGAAGAACATCAGTCATTTGAAATGTTTTTACAAAAGTATAAACCAGAAGAAAATAATATGTTTTTTGTAACTACAAAAGGGAAACATATTTACTCAGAACCAAATTATAGTGAAATGGAAGAAGTATTTGTACTTTTTGGTAAAGAAACAAAGGGATTGCCAGAAAATATTTTGGTAAAATATATAGATAAAACTATAAGAATACCTATGAAATCAACATTGAGATCACTTAATTTGTCTAATTCTGTTTCAATAGTTGTATATGATATACTAAGGCAAAAAGAATTTGAAGGATTACAAGAGATTAGTAATTATTTTGATGATAAAGGTATTATATAAAATACCGAACTTTTCAAAAATGTATTAAAAATTTACTTAAATTATTATTATAATAAACTATAAAATAACAGACAAAAAAGGCTAAAATATGCCAAAATTAGACACTTTTTTTAAGAATATTTTATAAAAAATTATAACAATGGTAAAAATTATTGTAATTTTTACCATTTTATGTTAATATAAAACTATAAATAATATTTTAAATCGGTTAAAATTATATCAATTAAAAAATCAAATAATAAATTTTAAATCTAAAAAAATTTCCAAAATTAAAAGAAGAAATAACCATTAGGAAGGAGGTGGATATGTTATATTTTAGTTTTAATGATTTTGCAGATTATGCACAAGATAAAACAATAGAAGAAATAGAAAAAGTAGAAGAACAAAATTATATATATGAAATAAAAGAAGGAAAAAATAATAACTATAATAATAAAAAAGAAGAAAAAATAATTAATTTTTTAAAAGAAAAAAAAGAGCTAAAAAATTTCTTAAAAGATTTCTTTAATATATATGAAATTGAAAATATTAAATATTATAATACAGATGCAATGGATAAAACTAACGATAGTAATATTATTTGTAAAATAGAAGATAAAGAAATTTTTATATACATAAAAATAATATCAAATATAGATAATAATATATCATATAAAATGTTTTCTGATTCATTAAAAATTATGATAAAGTGGTGTAAAAATGAAAAGCAAGAAAATAAAAGATATCCAATTGTAATTCCAATCGTAATATATATAGGAATGGATATATGGAATAATAATATTAATAAAAAATATGATAAAATAAATTATATATCGTATGAAGACAACAGAATAAACTTTTCTTATAATATGATAAATATTAATGAATTAAAAATTCGTGAACTAGAAAAAATTAATTCAAAAATTGCAGAAGAACTAATAAATTTTAAAAGATAAATATTTACAAATAAATTAAAAAATATATTGACATATTACCTTATAAGTGATATTTTTACAATTGGAGAAAAGGAGGGAGAAAAATGTTACCAGATTATAGTGTTATAGGAAGAAGAATTAAAGAAGCTAGATTAGAACAAAATTTAAAACAAGAGGAGTTAGCGGATAAGCTAAATATTTCAGTTGCTTTTATGAGTAGAGTGGAAAGAGGGAAAAGTCAAATTAATTTGAAAAGGTTAACACAAATAGCAGAGATACTAAATGTATCACCTGGATATTTACTCACTGGTAGTAACGTTTCATCAAAAGATTATCTAAAAGAAGATTTTAGAATATTGCTAGATAAATGCACTCCCCAACAGCAAAAGCTTATATATCAACTTTCAGAACTAGTAAGTAAAACAAAATTTGAAAATGAAGATAATAATATATTACATACATAAAAAATAATTACATTTTAATTTTTATATGTTAATATATGAAATATTTATCTATATTATATGAAAGTTTACAAAATTTTAATAATATTTATAAAACGAAGATTTATACTTATATTAAAATAAAACAAGAATAATAACTGGGCATAAATATTTTTCATAAAAATAATATTGAATTAAGAAATTGAAAATTAATCAATTTCTTAATTCAATAAATATTATCATATTATATAATGTATATATATCATATATTATAATATGGTATTATACTTAAAAAAATATAACCTTTTAAAGCATAATATATAAAAAGAAAAAATATAAATATTATTTTTGTTGCTCATAATTAGTATTTAAAGTATTTCTAAACAAAATATTTTTGATATATCTTAATAACATTAAAAATTTAGAAGTTTTTCTTTTTATTAAATATGTACAGTTATCTAAGTTCTCAAAACCACTCTCAAGCATATTATATTTAGATTCTAATTGTTCCATTTTACTAACATAATATTCATTAAAATAAGTATATCCCTCAGTTGAGCCTAAATAGTCTTTAAAATTATATAGCTTCCTTCTATAGTTTTCAACACCTTCTAAATCAATTATAGAATCAAAAGCCTTATCAAAATAACTTGAAATTATTATATTTTGTGTTTTTATAAAAGTAGAAGTTATAATTTTTTTCAAAGAATTTATTTTATTAATCATTTTATCAACTTTTTTATTTCTATCATCAATTTGAACAATTTTATTATTAATTTTAATAATTTCTTCTTCAGAAAATAGTATTTTATCAATGTTATTTTGTATTTGCATAAAAGTTTTATAACTTGTTAATTCTATAAATTTTTTCTTAAAATTATCATTACTGTTAATTGTACTTTCAAATAATATATTTTCACCAATAAGATAAGCCAATTGATTTACTAAACAACATTCTAAAGGATAATACGAAGGACTATTAGTTTCAAAAGAAATATTAAAATATTTAACATATTCTTTAGGAATACCCAATATTTTTGAAGACATAAGCTGAACAGCAGCTTCGTTTAGTCCCAGACCATAAATTTTAAATTCTGTATAATCACAAAGACCCATTCTTAATAAATAGTTTTTTTTATCTTTAATTTCTTGAATATAATGTATACATTCATGTATTGCAAATTCTTCTAAATCATCATAAGAGATATGTTCATTGAAATATATAGAAGAATTTTTGTAAAAATAATTAGCTTCTGCCATACCTTCTGGCATATTAGCAATATACATATTTAATTGAGATAATTTCATAAATAAATCATTTTCGTTAATACCAAAGTTTGGAAATGTTTCACAAATTTTTGATGCTACATTTTTAGAAATTGAATTTATTTTAATTTTATCTAATTTTCTTATTAC
The DNA here is from genome assembly GCA_947626705.1 of uncultured Clostridia bacterium. GTDB lineage: Bacteria > Bacillota > Clostridia > TANB77 > CAG-508 > CAG-269. Next base: position 3,588 of record CANQTJ010000082.1, read on the forward strand.
ATATATTCCAGCTTTTTTTAAATCAGATTCTACACTCATAATCAGTTTTATTCCTTTCAATTTATTAAAATATTCCTAAATACATTATACAATAAAAAAAATAAATATATATTACAATAATATTAAAAATATATTACTTTTAAATTACAAATAGATACATAAAAATATAAAATTTAGATTGACACCAATAAGGTAATATTATATAATAAGTATACAATACTTAAAAATAACAATACATAAGGAGGTAATTTATGAAACGAAAAGAAAGAGATCAAATATTATTAGATCTTAAAAATAAACAAGAAAAAAATGAAAAGATGCTATTAGATTTAAAAGATAGACAAGAAGGAAATGAAAAAATACTAATAGACTTAAGAGATAGACATGAAAAGATGCTAATAGACTTAAAAGATAGACAAGAAGGAAATGAAAAAATACTAATAGACTTAAGAGATAGACATGAAAAGATGCTATTAGATTTAAAAGATAGACAAGAAGGAAATGAAAAAATACTAATAGATTTAAAAGATAGACATGAAAAGATGCTAACAGACTTAAGAGATGGACAGGAAAAATTAATTAATAGAGTTGACAAGTTAGAACAAGACTTAAGACAAGCAAATCAATCAATAGCAAAAATAGAGGTTGAACATGGCCAAAAACTACAAATTTTATTAGATGTAGTTACATCATATCCGCAAAAATTTGAAAAATCAAAGGAAAGAATTGATAAATGTGAAAGTAGATTAGATAAACATGACGATGAAATATATTATTTAAATTCCAAAGTACAAAGTTTTTAATTTAATAATAAAACCCTATTGAGGATATTTCAATAGGGTTAATAATTATTTCAAAACAATATTATAAATTTTATTTTTTACATAAATTTCTTTTACAATAGTTTTTCCATCTAACTTAGAATCTATAGTTTCATGGACTTTATTTTTGACTGAAACTTCGTCTTCATCTAAATTGATAGATACTGTAGCTTTTAGTTTTCCATTAAATTGTATTGGTAAAATTATTTCATTATTTATTGTTTTTGATTCATCATATTCTGGCCATTTTTCATAACTGATAGTATTACTATGTCCCAAAGCTACATTCCATAATTCTTCTGTTATATGTGGTGCAACAGGATTTAATAATTTTAAAAATCCTTCTGCATATTCAGTAGGGAATATATCTTCTTTATTAACAGAATTTATGAATATCATCATTTGAGAAATAGCAGTGTTAAAGTTCATAGTTTCATAATCATTAGTAACTTTTTTTACTGTATAATGATATTCTCTTTCTAAATTTTTATTCTCTAAATTTTTTATTTTTCCAGATTCAACATATAGTCTCCAAATTTTTTCTAAGAATTTTTTAGAACCATCAATTCCATTTGGATCCCAAGGCTTAGCAGCATCTATTGGTCCCATAAACATTTCATAAACTCTTAATGCATCTGCACCATATTCTTTAACCATATCATCAGGATTTATTACATTTCCTTTAGATTTGCTCATTTTTTCACCATTTGAGCCTAAAATCATACCTTGATGGCGAAGTTTTGCAAATGGCTCTTTAACAGGAGATAATCCTTTATCATATAAATATTCATTCCAAAATCTAGCATATAATAAATGTCCAACTGCATGTTCAGGACCACCTACATATAAATCAACAGGCATCCAATGTTTTAATAATTCTTGATTTGCAAATTCATCATTATTTTTAGAATCTATATATCTTAAAAAATACCAACTAGAACCAGCAGCTCCAGGCATTGTACTTGTTTCTCTTTTAACTGATTTACCTTCAAAAGAAGTATTTACCCAATTTGTAGCTTTATCTAGTGGAGAAGCACCTGACTTTGAAGGACTATAATCTTCAAGTTCAGGTAATACTAAAGGTAATTCGCTATCTGGTAAAATATAAGTTTGATTATTTTCATCATAAACAATAGGAATAGGTTCTCCCCAATAACGTTGTCTTGCAAATATCCATTCTCTTAATTTATAATTTACTTTTTTATTACCTACATTATTATCCTCTAACCATGAAATCATTTTATTAATTGAATCTTCTTTATTTAAACCATTTAAAAAACCAGAATTAATATGTAATCCATCACCAATAAAGGCTTCTTTTGAAATATCTCCTCCCTCTAAAACAGGGATAATATCGATTCCAAATTTAGTTGCAAATTCATAATCTCTTTGGTCATGTGCTGGAACAGCCATTATAGCGCCTGTACCATATGTAACTAAAACATAATCTGAAATCCAAACTGGAATTTCTTTACCATTTACAGGATTTATAGCATAACTTCCTGTAAATACACCAGTTTTATCTTTATTTAATTCTGTTCTTTCCAAATCAGATTTAGCAGCTGATTGTTTAATATAATTTTCAACAGCTTCTTTTTGTTCAATTGTAGTTATTTTAGATACTAATTCATGTTCAGGAGAAAGGACGCAATATGTTGCACCAAATAAGGTATCAGGTCTTGTTGTAAATACTGTAAAGTTTAAATTATCAGAATTTGCAATTTTAAACTTTACTTCTGCACCAACTGATTTTCCAATCCAATTTATTTCAATTTCTTTTGTTGATTCTGGCCAATCAATTTCATTTAAACCATCTAATAGTTTTTCAGCATATTTTGGAATATCTAGTACCCATTGTTTCATATTTTTACGAACAACAGGGAAACCACCTCTTTCGCTCTTTCCGTTAATAACTTCATCATTAGATAAAACACATCCTAATTCTTCACACCAGTTGACAGGCATTTCAATTAATTTGGCTAATCCATCTTTATATAATTGACTGAAAATCCATTGAGTCCATTTATAATAATCAGTGTCACAAGTTGCAATTTCTTTATCCCAATCAAAAGAAAAACCAAGCATTTTTAGTTGTCTTTTAAAGGTTGCAATATTTTGCTTTGTAAATCCAGCAGGATGATTGCCTGTTTTAATGGCATATTGTTCAGCAGGAAGACCAAAAGCATCCCATCCCATTGGATGAAGAACATTATATCCTTGCATTCGTTTCATTCTAGATACTATATCGGTTGCTGTATATCCTTCTGGATGTCCAACATGAAGACCTTGTCCAGATGGATAAGGAAACATATCTAATGCATAATATTTAGGTTTTGAAAAATCCCATACATCTGTATAAAAAGTTTTATTTTCATCCCAATATTTTTGCCATTTTTTTTCTATTTCACTAAAATTATATGACATATTAATTTCTCCTTTCACTTTTACTCTAGTATTATATAACAAAAATACTACAGTTTCAAGGATTTTTAAAAAATTAATAAATTTTAAGTTTCGTTTTTTTGAAAAAATAATTTTAAAAACTAAACAGAATTGATAAAATATGTATATTTATTTGTAAGTTTTATCAATTCTATTTTTTTGACATCTTTTAATAAACCTATTGAAAATAGTTTTATATATTATGTAAAATATGCTTTTCATAGCAGAGAAAGTTTTCCATCATATTGCTTAATTTTTCTGATCTTTATCCTGCATAAATTTAAGTTTCGGTATTTTTCTAAAAAAATTCAAAACGTTATCCACAAAATTATGAAATTTATGTGAAAATGAAGAA
>CANQTJ010000083.1 GCA_947626705.1 uncultured Clostridia bacterium
ATATAAAATTCAAGTACATCTGTCAATATAATTTTTGAATATTCTTCTTCTCTTATGTTCCATTTTGTTATGTATTTTTTGATTTTTTTTAAATTATTTAGTTCATAATCGGATATTAATTTTATAAAAATAGCAATTGATTTTGAAATAATTTTTATTAATTAATTAACTTAATAAAATTTTTATATGCTCAAAGTATACCATTTAAAAGATTTTTTGACAATAGGTAATTTAAAATTTTTTTTAAATAAAAATAATAAAATAAGTAATATCAAGTATTATAACCTTTCAAATTTTTATTAAGTTAATTACTTAATAAAAAATACTAGAAGGGAGAAAAGAACAAATGGAAAGTAAAAGAAAAAACCTAAGAAAAAACAGAGGTATTACATTAGTAGCGTTAGTAATTACTATCATAATTTTATTGATATTGGCAGGAATATCAATAGCACAGTTAACAGGAACAGGAATATTTGCAAAGGCTGAAGAAGCAAAACAAAAATATAAAGAAGCAGAAGACTTAGAAAATCAAATATTGGCAAATTATGAAGCCCAACTTAACCGTTTAGGAAAAAGTACAGTAGGAAGTGGAGATGGAACAGGTGGTAGTGGAGAACATAGTGGTGGAGAAGGAGAACAAGGAGACCAACCTAAACCATCAGGACCAACTGAACCAGCTACAAATATGGAAGAAGCAAAGAAAGATGATATGTATGAAAAAACAGTAAATTCACCAGTACAAGATGTCTATGGTAATCAAGTAGTAGTACCAGCAGGGTTTAAAATAACAGAAGATGCAAGTAATGTAACAGAAGGAATTGTAATAATTGATGAACAAGGAAATGAATTTGTATGGATACCAGTAGGAGAGATTAAAACTAAAGAACAAGAACAAAAAAAAATAGAATTAAATAGATATACATTTGATACAAGTGGAGTACCAACAAAACAAGATAATAAAACAATAGAAGATTATTGTCAAGAATTATCATCTTCATCTTATGGAAATACAGTAGCAAAAAACTTAGAAGAATTTAAAACAAGTGCAACAACTAACCACGGCTATTATATAGGAAGATATGAGGGAAGAGATGGAATAACGACATCTGCAAGAACAAGTTCAACAAGTGATGAAAATCAATTAGTATGTAAAGCTGATGCTTATGTATATAATTATGTAACACAACCACAAGCATCACAACTATGCCAAGAAATGTATTCAGAAGATAGTAATTTTACAAGTGATTTAATGAATAGTTATGCGTGGGACACTGCTATTGTATTTTTGCAAACATTTGGAGATAATAAAACATACTCAAGAAAAACAAGTGTAAATAGTAGTTTAGCAAAAACAGGAACTAATAATACTGAAACACAAGATGTAGAATGTAATATATATGATATGGCAAGTAATATGTGGGAATGGACAACAGAAACCTGTACCGATTCCTATACATGTCTTAGCAGGGGAGGCGTTTTAGGCAACAGCAACAGTTACACTAGCGATCGCCACAACTCTAGCACTACTCACAGCAACCTCAACTTCGGATTCCGCCCACTTTTATATTGTAGCACTGAAAGCTAAAGCCGTAACTACAAAAAGCAAATAAATTAGGTTAGAAAAATAAATGATATAGAATAAATCTCAAGTATTCCTAAGATAATAGGGATAACTTGAGATTTTATTGCAACAAAAAATAATTTTTATTAATTGAAATTGAACTAAAAAATTTTTATTTTACTGATTGCCAAATTAATAAAATAAGCATATAATGTAACAAAAATAGAGGTGAGTATATGTTAAAAATAAAAGATATAATAAATGCAACAAATGGAAAGTTAATAATAGGAAATTTAGAAGACAATGTACAAAAATTTTGTAAAGATACAAGAATAATAAAAAAAGATGATACATATATAGGAATAAAAGGAAATAATTTTGATGGAAATCAGCTTTGGAGCGAAGCATTTGAATTAGGAGCAAAAACTGTAATATTGCAAGATGTAAATTTAAAAGATAAAGAATTAAAAGATTGGAAAAATAAAAATGTTATTTTAGTAAAAGATACTATTAAAGCATTAGGAGATATAGCAACATACAAAAGAAATTTATATGGAAAAGATTTTCCCGTAGTTGGCGTTACTGGAAGCGTTGGAAAAACAAGCACTAAAGATATAATTGCAAACGTATTATCTCAAAAATACAAGACATTAAAAACACAAGGAAATAATAATAATAATATAGGATTGCCATTCACAATTTTTAATTTAGAGGACCATCAAGCAGCAGTAATTGAAATGGGAATGAATCATTTAGGAGAAATAAGTCAGTTAACTCATATAGCCAAACCAACGATTGCTGTTATTACCAATATAGGTACTTCTCATATAGGAAATTTAGGTTCTAGAGAAAATATATTAAAGGCTAAATTAGAAATTTTAGAAGGAATGGAAAAAAAGGTATTAGTTATTAATAATGATAATGATTTATTAAATGAATTATATATAAATAATAAGGATATAGAAATACATACTTATGGAATTGAAAATGATTCAGAAGTAATGGCACAAGATATTGTTTATAATAAAAATAATAGTGAATTTATTTGTAATATGAATGAAAAGAAAATAAAAATCAAAGTTCCAGTTGGTGGAATGCACTTTGTATATAATGCTTTATGTGCTATTACTGTTGGTAATATTCTTGGAATAGATATTGATGATATAAAAAATGGTATAGAAACATTTGAATTGACGAAAAAAAGAATGGATATTACAGAATTAGATAATGGTGTAACAATTATAAATGATAGCTATAATGCAAGTTTTGAATCTATGCAAGCCTCATTAAAATATTTAGGTAAATTAGAGTGTAATAGAAAAATTGCTGTTTTGGGGGATATGCTTGAATTAGGAGAGTATTCGCAAAATCTTCATAAAGATGTTGGTAAGGAAGTAGTCAAAAATGGTATAGATATTTTAATTTGTTTAGGAGAAAATGCAAAGGATATAGTAAAGTCTGCTATTGATAATGGTATGGATAGTAAAAGTATATATTATTTTAAGGATAAATTACAAATGGAAAATTATATTAAAGAAAAGTGGAAAAAAGGTGATATAATTTTATTTAAAGCATCAAATGGAATGAAATTTTATGAGGTAGTAGAAAGTTTAATAAAATAATAAGAAATTTTATATTTTGTAGTTACAAGATATTATTTTAAAAGAAGATTAAAATACGTATGAAAAATAAATTTAGTAGTGTATTAATCTTATTGTTGAAAGGAATTTGTTATTATGAAATTAAAATTAGCTGTTATATTTGGAGGAATGTCAACCGAACATGAAATTTCTTGTATATCAGGTGCATCTGTAATTAAAAGTTTGAATAAAGATAAATATGATATTTGTTCAATATATATAGACAAAGATGGAAGGTGGTTTGAAGTTTTAAATATAGAAGAAAATGAAAAGAAAATAATCAATAATATTATAGAATTTTTAAAAAACTTTGATATCGTTTTTCCAGTTTTACATGGATTATATGGCGAAGATGGTACAATTCAAGGATTATTTGAACTTTTAAAAATACCTTATGTAGGTTGTGGAGTTTTATCTTCTAGTATAGGTATGGATAAAGTTTATTCAAAAATTATATTTGAAAAAGCTCAAATAAATCAATCAAATTATATATATGTAAAAAAGTATAATGATAAATATATTTATATAAGTAATAATTTTGATGAAAAAATATTAGAATTAAAAGATATTTTAAATATATGTGAAGAAAATTTAAAATATCCAATGTTTGTAAAACCATCAAATTCTGGTTCAAGCGTTGGTATAAATAAAGTTAGTAATAAAGAAAAGTTAAAAGATGCTATAATGGAAGCTGGTAGATTTGATAAAAAGATTTTAATAGAAGAGGGGATTAAGGGAAAAGAAGTTGAATGTGCCGTTCTTGGAAATGAAGAAATAATTACATCTTGCGTAGGAGAAATAAAGGTTTTTGATAAATTTTATAGTTATGATGCTAAATATAATAGTCAGGAATCAGAAATTTTAATACCAGCAAACATATCAGAAGAAAAGTCTAATGAGATAAAAGTGTTAGCTGAAAAAGCATTTAAAGCAATAGATGGAAGGGGATTTGCTAGAGTAGATTTTTTTGTAGAGGATAATACAGATAAAGTATATATCAATGAAATAAATACTATGCCAGGTTTTACTAATATCAGTATGTATCCAAAACTCTTTGATAAAAGTGGCATAAAATATGAAAGTTTATTAGATAAAATGATTGAAATATCACTATATAATTATTAATGTATATTTAATATAAAAAATCCATAAAAGATATGGATTTTTTTTGAATTTATGATATAATGTATCTACCTAATGGGGAGGATGTTAAATGAAATATAAAGATTATTATAAATTATTAGGATTAGATACTAGTAAGGTTACAATAGATGAGATAAAATCAGCGTATAGAATTGCAGCAAAGAAATATCATCCAGATGTAAATGTAGGAGATGTATTGGCAGAAGAAAGAATAAAAGATATAAATGAAGCATATAGAATATTATCTGTTCCTGCAACAAAAAGAAAATATGATAAAGTCTGGAATTCAAAAAATAATGTGAAAAATTATCATCAAGTAAAAGGAAAAAATATATTTAATATGTTTTTAGGAAATGTTGAAAATGTGAAAAATAAAGAAAATACAAATTCTAGAAATCATATTAAAGGAGAAAATATTGAAACAGAGATTAAAGTTACTTTAGAGGAAGCTTTTTATGGTGTAGAGAAAAAAATATCTTTAAGAACTGTAGATGGTAAAATGAAGACATTTTCAGTAAAAATTCCTGAAGGAATACGAAATAATGAAAAGATAAGGTTAATAGGGCAAGGAAAGAAAAGCCCAAATGGTGGAAAAAATGGAGATTTATTTATAAAAATTAATATAGAAGATAATAAAGTTTTTAAATTATATGGATGTGATTTGTGTACTGATTTAAAATTATCTCCATGGGAAGCAGCATTAGGTACTAGAGTTGATATAGGAACAATAGATGGAAGTTCTAAAGTTTATATACCACAGGGTATACAAAGTGGTGAAAAAATAAAAATACCTAATAAAGGTTATAAAGATGGAAAAGGTGGAAGAGGAGATTTAATAGCAGAAGTTAAAATAATGGTTCCAAAACGATTAGAATTAGATGAAAAAGAAATGTTTGAAAAATTAAAAGAAATGTCAGGATTTAATCCAAGAAATGATTAAAATTTACAATTTACATAAAAAATATTGACAAATGCCTAGAAATTAGCTATAATTATAGTTAGTGATGGACGAAAGACGAGCTATGGATTAAATCATAGAAATGGGGTGTAAATAATATGGAAACGTGGCAAGGAAAACATTTTAGTATAACAGATCCTGAAGGTGTAAATACAGTAATATATCAAATAAATAAAACACCAAAAGAATTATTAAAAGATTATCCTAAATACACGGTAGATAGATTAGATTATAGTGAAGAACTAAGAGGTAATATGAAAAGGAAAACTTTTTACGTTGATTTTCCAACACAAGAAGATGAATTATTAATATTATCTTTTGCAAAAGACAAAGTTGTAGTAAATACAGCTTTAATGATAGATGATAAAATTTCTATAAGCAAAAAGCCTATGCCACTTAAATTTGATAGTATATATTCAGAAGAAGAAAAAGAAATAAAAGATTTTAAATATACACCAAACTTGAAAAGACCTATTTGCATAATAGATCCAGAGACTACAGAAGAAATAAAACCTACACTTTATTTTGATGAGGAAACAAATGAAGTAAAAGGTAAGTGTAAATTAAAACCATATAAATCTTATTTTGCCTTTGAAATTAGGGACAAAAAAGAAAATTAAGGAGGAAGTTAAAATGAATACAAGCCCAAGACATAATGTTGAAGGTACACAAACGATAATTACATGTATGGCAATGCAAGCAACTAAAAATATGTTAAAAGAAGGACAAAAAGCAGGTGATGCAACTAAAGCAATAAATAGTGGTAGTTTAGAGGTAACGAATCTTCAAATGCCAATTATAGAAAATAATGTAGTATCTCATAAAGTTACAGCTAGCCATAGAGAAATTAATGGAGAAAAATATATAAGATCAAAAAGTGATGAAAAACGTAGAAAATTACAATTATCAATTATAAAAGAGCAACAAGAACAACAAGAGAAGTCAGGAGAAGAAATTGGAGAATAAGCAAAAACAAAAGAGAAGGTGAAAGATTATGAACTATAAATTAGAGGGTGCTATAAGAAGAAATAGAACAAAGTTTATAATATGCTTAATACTATGGTTATTTTTAACCATAGTATTTGTTGCGCCATTATCATTTACTATTTTTCAAGCAAGTAATAATGGTAATTTTTTACTTGAAGTTTTTATAGAAAAAATAGCTATTAATATAACTAATCCATTTGAAACTTTAAGTGGAATATTTACTCAAGGTGCTACACATAATTTTATTTCATTATTATTTATATTTACAATATTTTATTTACTAGCATTTTTTATTGGATTTGCTAAATCAGCACCAAAAAATGAATATACAGATTTTGAACATGGTTCAAGTGATTGGAGTCAAAGAGGTGAACAATATCAAATTTTAAGTAGAAATAAAGGTATTATATTAGCAGAAGATAATTATTTACCATTAGACAAAAGAGGAAATGTGAATGTGCTTGTTGTTGGACGGTTCAGGTTCTGGTAAATCAGCATCATATTCAATACCAAATGCATATCAATGTTTAGGTTCATATGTAT
>CANQTJ010000084.1 GCA_947626705.1 uncultured Clostridia bacterium
AAGGCTGAGGAGGCAAAAAAGAAGTACAAAGAAGCAGAAGATTTAGAAAATCAAACATTAGCAAATTATGAAGCACAACTTAATCGTTTAGGAAAAAGTACTGTAGGAAGTGGAGATGTAACAGGTGGAAATGGAGAACATAGTGGTGGGGATAGTGAGCAAGGAGATCAGCCGATACCATCACAAGGAGAGTCAGCAAGTGATATAGCACAGGCAGAAAATAAAAGTGAAGTTTATGGAAAGCAAGTAACAAATTATACAGTAGAAGGAGCAACTGATGTAAAATGGGATATATTTTATGCAGATACAGAAAATATATACTTAATAGCAGATGATTATATAGAAAGAAGTCAATTACCAGCAACTGAATCAGGAAAAAAACCAAATGATGGAAGTAGTGGTTACCCAAGTGCAGCATATTTCACTAATGTAATATCCGATTATAACGGTTCTACAGATATAATAGATGATAGAATAAAAGCATTAAACAATGATTATTTTAATAATGGTCATAGTTATACAAGCACAAATGAAAATATGAAAGCAGTAGCATATATGTTAGATATAAAGATATGGAACAAATTTGCAAAGTATGAAGTAGCAGATTATGCAATAGGAGGACCAACTATAGAATTGTTATTTAAATCATATAATGAAACGCATGGATCGGAAAAATATAAAGTACAAGCAAAAAGTAGCACAGGTTATGAAATAAGTTGGGACTCTGGAAGCACATGGGGTACGATGATCAGTCCAAGTTCAAATTATCTGGAAGCAAAAAAGCCATATGTAATAAGCAATCAGTCAAAAGCCAATGCAATGTGGATTGCTAGTCCATCGGAAAGTGACGCTAGACACATTTTTCGTGTCGTGAACGATGGATGTGTGTTCCGTGCTGCTACATGGGATACTTACTATCATCAAAATTATTATGGTTTCCGACCTATAGTTTGTCTAAAATCTGATGTTAAGTTACAAAAAAGTGAAGATGGCAATTATACCATAGTGGGATTAGAGTAATCAGATTGTTAAATTGATCAATAGTTTAAGCAATCTAATAATATTTTAAGTAGTACAGTTTTGTACTACTTTTTATGTTAAACTTAATAGAAACGCAAAAAATAGCACTTCTAAATGTGTGCTATCTCCAATTAATTTATGCGCTTTCATTTTCTTTTTTTGCTACTATTTGTTTTCCTTTATAATAACCACAATTTGAACAAACTCTGTGTGGAATTATTGGTTCATGACAATTAGGACATGTAGCAATATTTGGTTGCTCTTTTTTCCATGTTGATCTTTTTGAATGTGTTCTTGCTTTTGACCATCTTCTTTTTGGTTGTGCCATTTTTCTCCCTCCTCGTTAAAGATATATTTTTTATATCTATATATTTTTTTATTAATTTTTATTTGCACTATAAAATTATACAGTTATTTTTGAGTTTTGTCAACTATTTGAGAGATGTAATTTTAATATTTTTATAATAAGGTATAATAAAAATTTTATATTCAAAGCATTTTAAATTAATATTATAAAACATCATAATGTAGTAATATTTTCTTTATCATAATTTATACAATATTTTTCATATAATTGCTTAACATTTTTTTTAGTCAATACTTTATCAATACCATTTTCACTTACTTGTGTTAAAAAATCTGTTATTAATTTTTCAATTTGGTCATTTACTAAAGTTTTATCCCTTTCATATAACCAATAATTTAACTCATATTCTTTAGTCCAGTCTTTTCCTTTATATATTATTCCAGCAGCTAATTTATCACATAACATTTCAGCAACATATTTATAAGGAATAATAGGTGTTTTATCTGGAGAACTTAAATCAACCCAATAATCTGTATGATGTTTATTTCTTCCTCTATGATGTAACCATGCTTTTGAATATCCATTTTCTTTCTTACAATCAGATATTGGAGAATGTTTTCCACTAAAATATTTAACCCCTTCAAAGAATTCAGTAGGAGAATATTTTGATAAATCATGAACTAATCCTCTCCATGGTTCACCAACTTTTAAACATAATTTAAAAACTACCCATTTGTGTTTAGTTATTACAATAAAATGTTTTACTACATTTTTTAAGTACATTTATTTCATCTCCCTTATACGCTCTTAGTTTATCATATATTTTTTATAAACGCAACTTTTTTTAAAAATTGCATATACTAGTTAATAAGAAAAATTTTTTGGAGGAGATACATTATGTGTGGTTTTGTTGGCTTTATAGATTTAAAAAATGATGTTTCAAATATGAAAAATATTTTATCTAATATGAATTCCTGCTTGTCAAAAAGAGGGCCAGACGAAGATGGGTACTATATAGATAAAAATGTAGCATTAGCGCATAAAAGACTTATTGTCATTGACCCAGAAGGTGGAAAACAGCCTATGATTGAAAAATATTCTTATGGTGAATATGTTATAGTTTATAATGGTCAAATTTATAATACTAAAGAATTAAAAGAAACACTGGTAGAAAATGGATTTTCTTTTAATGGACATTGTGATACAGAAATTTTATTAAAATCTTATATTCATTATGGAAATAGTGTTGTAAATCATCTTAACGGTATTTTTGCTTTTGCTATTTGGAATAGCAGAAAAAAAGAATTATTTTTAGCACGTGACCATTTTGGAGTAAAACCTTTATTTTATACTATAAAAAATGGAAAGCTGATTTTTGCTTCTGAAATAAAAGCATTATTTGAATATCCAGGTATAGAAAAAATCGTAGACAATCAAGGAATTAGTGAATTATTTGGTATAGGTCCAGCGCATACACCTGGAACTACAATATTTAAAAATATTTATGAAATAAAACCAGCTCATTATGCTACTTTTAATACTTACGGATTACACATTGAAAGGTATTGGAAATTAAAATCAAAAGAACATACAGATAGCTTTGGTACTACATGTGATAAAGTAAAATATTTATTAAATGATGCTATTACAAGACAATTAGTATCTGATGTACCTTTATGTACATTTCTTTCAGGTGGTTTAGATTCAAGCATAATTACAAAATTTGCAGCAGATTATTGTAAAGATAATGACTTACCTCCATTAGATACATATTCAATAGACTATGTAGATAATGATAAGAATTTTGTAAAAAGTGACTTTCAACCTAATTCTGATAATTATTATATCAATTTAATGAATAAAAATCTTCATACAAATCATCATGCAATAGTTATAGATACACCTGAATTAGCAAAATATCTAGAAGATGCCATGATTGCTCGTGATATGCCAGGTATGGCTGATATTGACTCATCTTTACTTTTGTTTTGTAAAAATGTAAAAAAGGAGATGACAGTTTCATTAACAGGGGAGTGTGCTGATGAAATTTTTGGTGGATATCCTTGGTTTTTCCGTGCTGATAGTTTAAATAGCGGAACTTTCCCTTGGTCCATTGCAATTGATGAAAGACAAAAGCTATTAAATCCTTCAATTAGTGAAAAAGTAAACTTAAAAACTTACATTGATTATAGATACAATGAAAGTTTATCAGAAGTTGAAATATTAAGTACTGATTCTGAAGAAACTGCTGAAAAAAGAAAAATTTCTCATCTTACTTTAAATTGGTTTATGCAAACTCTTTTAGACCGTTCAGACAGAATGGCTATGTATAATGGTTTTGAACTTCGTGTTCCTTTCTGCGATTATAGATTAGCTCAATATGTTTGGAATATTCCATGGGAAATGAAAGCACTAAATGGGAGAGAGAAAGGGCTACTTAGATATATTTGTAAGGAGTTTCTTCCTGATGAAATTGTTGATAGAAAAAAATCTCCTTATCCTAAAACTCATAATCCAACTTATTTAGCGAAGGTAAAAGAAATGCTTGAAAATATAATGAAGGATAAAAATGCTCCTATTAATAATTTACTTAATAGAGGATATATTTTAGATATTTTAAATACAGATGGAAAAGCATTTACTCGTCCTTGGTTTGGACAATTAATGACTGGTCCTCAACTTATGGCTTATCTTTGTCAAGTGAATATGTGGCTTGAAAGATATCAGCCAAAGATTGAAATATAGTTAAAAAAGCTTGAAGTTACAATTTGTGACTTCAAGCTTTTTTTCTTATAATTGTTTGCAATTTACTTTTAAATATTAATAACATTTTGGGTATCAATATCTTTTACATAATCAAGAATTTTTGCAAATTTTTCATCATCATCATATAAATGTTTATCATATTCATACCAGATATCAAATGTTGACTTTGCTCCATCTCTTATTATCTGTTGAACTTTTTGACTATTAAAAACAACATTATTTTTCTGTTGGTTTAGTGGATTTTGGCATCCCATATCTTGGTAAACCTTTGCTTGAATATCAGCCTCTAACTTATCACAATGATGAGCGAAAATTGCTTCATTTGATTTTTTTTCATCAAATTCTAATAACAGTGAAAGATATTCATCTTTCATAATTAAATTTCCTAAAATATCTTTCATTGCTTCATGTTCTTTTTCTGCTTTTTCTTCTGGAGTTATATTGTCATATGGTGTAATGTCGCCAATAATAACTTCTCCTAATTCATGAAGAATTAACATTTGAATAACTTTGTTAATATCATAGTTTACTTGAAATTCAGAATAGATACTTAATGCTAATATGCATGTACCATAAACATGTTCAGCAACACTTTCTAATCGTTCTTTACTCACATGCCAATGTTTTTCATCCCAACCACTCCGTATTTTATATTTAAGCTGTGTGGCTAAAATGTAAAATCTAATTACATCATCTAACCTTTCTTTTTCACTTTTTTGTTCTTCATTTTTGCATTGTTTTTTAATGATTATGTAGTTTTGTATTGATAGTATCATAAGAACAATACAAAAAATAATACCAACAACTGATCCTACAACAATTACAATATTTTCAATCATATTTTTCCTCCTTGCCAATTGGCATTCTAATACATGTTAACTGGTTACATTTATATTAATCTGTCTAATTATATTAGAACAGGATTGTAAAGTTAATATGTATTATATTAACATAATTTTAATTTAATTTCAAGCAAAAGTTCTTATTTTCTCAATATATTCGCTATCTACTATTTTTGAAATAGCAAAACATTTCTTTCCTAAATCTTTTAATGAAGCTCCTATATGATATAATTGTTTATTATCTATAACAATAAATCTATCATGAAATTTATTAGTATATAATATTTATACTAACTTGAACTGCTATTTCGTTCTTTAATATTCCTGCTAACATAGAAACTCCTTGTTCTGTATAGACATATGGCAAATATTTTTCACTTCTATATTTTATATTCTCTTTTTCAAATGTGGTTCCATTTTGGAACCACATTTCCTTTAACTCATTTAAAGTTAATTGAAAGCAAAAATCTTCTGGAAATCTATCAATATTTCTTTTCATAGCTTTATTGATATTCTTAGTTTCATAATGATACAACATAGCAACATCACTATCTAACATTACTTGTTTTTCTCTTATTGTATAAATTAAATTCTTGATATTTTCTGTATCATATTTTACTATATTGTTTTCATCTTTTTCTAATATTATACTTTTATCTTGTTTTATAATTATCACTCCTTTTTACTCATTCAGTATAGAACATTTGTTTTTATATGTCAATAATATTTTATAATTTTTATACATTTTTTTATTTTTATTGCTGACTAGTAACTATTTTATAACTTATTAATAAAAAAATGTTAAAAAATGTATACTTTTTTTATTTTATGTGTTATTATAAATAAAAATACAAAAGAAAGTGAGGGAGAGATTTATGCTAGAGAAATTTTTAAAAAGATCAAGTTGGACAGATATAGTCATTTCAATAATTTTTCTATTATTTGGAGTTTTATTAATAGTAAAACCAAATGAAACACTAGATGCAGTTTCTGTAATATTAGGTATAGTATTTATTTCTATGGGAGTTTTAAAATTAGTAGAATACTATACTTCAGACACAAAAGAAGATTATTTATTGACTATTGCTTTAATTGCTGTGATATTTGGAGTAATTATTCTATTTGCATCAGATGCAATACTATCATTATTTAGAATAATATTGGGAATATGGATAATTGGAGCAGGAACTATGGATTTACAAATAATATTATCATGGAAACAGGTAAAATCACCTTATTGGATTATATCATTATTATTTTCAATATTAGTAATGTTTGCTGGTGTTATAATTTTGATTAATCAAAATATAGTACTTACAACATTAGGAATTATAATTGTAGTTTATGCTATATTAGATATTATTGATAGAATAATATTTATCACAAAGATAAACAATTTTTTGAAAGAGAATTAATAGTGTAGTTTAAGTATTAATTTATACTAGTAAAATCCCACTTCGATAAAAGAAGTGGGATTTTTATCACAAATAACTTTTCTCAGCCACCATTAATAATGATAATGTTAACAGTTACATTAATAAAATATATATAAAATATATTTTATTTTAAACAAATCCTGATGTGTACCTCCGCATAATGAAACCTCCTTTATAGATTTGTTTTTTTAAGTGTTTAAAACTAGTATGATATTATTATAGTACAAGAATTAAAATATGTCAACATAAAATGTTTTTTACTGAAAAAATTTTTAAAATCTTGCAAAATATGACAAAATATAATAAAATATACAAAAAATAAAAATAAAAAAATTAAAAAATAAAGTTAAATATTATAAAAGCAAAAAAGAAAGGAAGAATAAGAATGAAAAGAGTTGTGAGAATAATACTTTTAATTGCACTTGTGATAAGTT
>CANQTJ010000085.1 GCA_947626705.1 uncultured Clostridia bacterium
TAATAACTCTCTATTTGCATAAGTATGGCATACTCCATTAAATCCAAAAAATAATCCACACTTATCATAATTATCTGGTGGGCAAAATTCTAATAACCATTCTTTATAAGAATTTTGTCTTGCAACCAATACTCTATCTCCTTGGTCTTCCCAACACCTACCATGGTTAGGCCAGCATAAAGTTTTATCTTCAGATACAAAAAAAGTATGCGAATCATCTGGAACATAAGTACTACTTGGCATAGCAAGCTTCTGTTTTTAAAATTGAAAACTTATCTCTTGCTGCAAGATGAGTTTTATCAATGACTATTTCCCCTGGGTCTATCGGGTTTATTTCTCCTTCTAAATTATTATCCATATAAAACACCTCCAATTTTTAGTGTAACAAATAATTTTTATTTTTTCAACATATAATTTACAAAAAAAATATTTTTTTATTTTACATTCAATATCTTTAAACAATTATTATAAGCATCAATGTAATGATTGCTAACAATAATTATATAAAAGCAAATAATTAGTAACTCTAACTATCTGCTCTATAACATATAATTATCACCTATTCTTATTATATGAATTAATAATTTGTCCTCCCATTCCAATTATTAAATCTTCATCACCATCTAATGTATTAAGTTTTAAGAGTGTAACATCTCCACCAAAAGTTTTTACCTTATACTCTCCATAATCAAAGACTTCCTTTATTCCTAAATCTTTTCTTTGCATATATGTTAATTTAAACTTTTCGCTATAATTAGAAGAATCTAAATCGTAATCACAAATTGTAGGTATTTTGACATAGTCTATTTCTTCAGCATTAAAATATAAGGTTACTTTTCCATTTCCTATTCCTCTTTTGATTTCGTGCTCAATATCTGTATATTCTCCTTTTATTTCTCCATTTTCAGAATGAATATAGTATCCAAAAATTTTCTTTCTAGTCTCCATTGAGCCATCTCTAATATCATATCCATTTTCACCACTTTGTAGCTCTGTTGGAGCAACGTATTTTATACAAATGTTTTTATCTTCATCAATGATATTTAATTCCATTCCATCTGTTTTAGAGCTTTCTATATAATTATCTATTAGATTTTCATTTTCTATCTTATTGTTCTTTATTATAACAACATCATTTTTTTCTTCATTTTCACTTGATAAAAATATTTGATTTTCCTCATTTGTTTCATTATACTTTGACTTTTGACTAATAATAAAATATGTAGATAATCCTACTAATATTAAAAATATTAATATTAAAATTATAATAATTTTTCTTTTCATATATACCACCTTTAAACCTTTCTACTATTTAGACGATTTATTTTTGCTTTTTAGTTGGTGTTTTACGAAAATAATTAAAAAAAATATAGTAAAAAATAAAAATATTAATGAGATACTTAAAATTCCAATCTTATAATAATTATTCATATTAGCTGACTCTTGTACAATAGTTTGATGTGTTTCTTCTTGTGTTACATTGTTTAAATTTTCATCTCTAAATTCGTTAGATTTTTCAGATTTTATTGTATCTTGTTCATCTATATAAGTGTTGGTGCTACTTTGATTTTTTTGAGTTTCATTTGCTATTTCTAATTTTTCCTTTTTGGAAGCAAAAATCATTTTTAATCCAATAACAAATGTAATAATAAACATACTTAAATTTCCTAACAATAACTTTAAAGTATCAATAGATTTATAATATTTCCATTTTACTGTTCCTTCTGGCATATTTAATATAATTGAAATTTCTTTAAATGATAAATTAGAAAGTATTTTTAGTGATATTATTTCCTGTTCTTGTGCATTTAATTTTGATACTATATTATTATAACTATCTATATCAATTATTTCACTTATATCTTTATTTTCTTCACTTAAAAAATATAATTCATCAATATTTAGTAATGTCTTTTTATATTTTATAAAGTCTAATGCTTCATTTTTTGTCAATGAATATAGCCAACATCCTTCATTTCTTTTTGGAAATTTTTGATTTTCCATTTTCCATATTTTCATATATACTTTTTGCACAACATCTTCACTATTTTCTTTATTTTTTAAGACAGAAAATGCTATTGCATAAACTAATTTTTTATATTTTTCGTATAAAATATTGAAATATGGTTCTTTATTATTTTCCATTCCATAAAAAATGTTATGTAGTTCTTTTTTATTTATTTTTTTCATTTTCAATTCCTTTTTTATCTGTATTAGTATGAATTATAACAAAAAAATAAGTGTTTTTCAATAATCTATTTTTTGCCTATCTTTACACACAAGCATAGCCTGTGGATTGTTAACCACTTTTACTTGTGTTTCTCTATGTGGTTGGCGATATATACTTCCACTACGGACTTTTACCGATTAGCTAAATGACATGCCTGTCGTACTCAAAAAAAGAACACTTTAGTGTTCTCTTAAATAATTATAAAAAGCATTAATATTTTCTCAAAAACTCATTAGGTGTAATTATTTCTAGTTTTTCTATATCAATATCTTCAAAGTCCTTATCTCCTGTTATTAATATATCTACATCTGCAATAATTGCTGAATATAAAACTGGTACATCTTTCGCATCTCTTATACTCAATGCTTTTTCATCTAATATTGTAGTTGGTGTATATTCTAATTTATATGGTAAATTAAACAAAAATTCTGTCATAGCTTTCTTTTTATTTGCAAACTTTCTTTCTGTAACTTCTTCAAGTTCTTGAATAATATAAGAGCTTAAAACAAGAGTGTGTTTATCACATATATCTATGAGCATTTGTTTTAATTTATCACTATCAAATATTACAATAGAAATCAAAATATTTGTATCTAACATTATTCTCATATTAATTTGATTTTTTCTCCTTCCTAAACTCTTTTACCATTTCTGCAACATCTTCTTCATTTTTTAATCCTAATCTTTCTGCTTCTCCTTGAAACTCATTTCTTGCTTTATCTATTGCAAGTGACAAAGGATTTATTAAGATAAAATTTCCATCTTTTTCTATAAAAGCAACTTTATCACCATCTTTTAAGTTTAATTCTCTTCTTATTGATATTGGTAATGTTATTTGACCTTTTGTAGTTATTTTGGCTAACTCCATAAAATCACATCCTTTCTTTAAAGTTTTCATTGTTTTCCTTACTTATATTATATGCTATTTTTTATTTTTTATCAATACTTTTTATTTAATTAACTATTTCATATATTCAATTACTATATTTTGCTAACTTTCTTTATAAATCTGTAATTATTTTATATTCAATATCCTCCATATCTGGAAACATCTCTTTCACTCTTTTTAACGTAAGCATAGACATTTTAGGTTGAGGATTTTTTTTATGTTCAGACAACAATTTTTGAGTATAACAATTAGGTGCAGTTTTAAATAACAAATACCTATTTCTTACATACGTATAATATATTTGATACCCATTATTTAAATCTTCCCACATCATTTCAAATGTATATTTTTCTTCCATTTTTAATCTTTCCTTTCTTGTTTCACTTGATGTAAAGTATTCGCAAAATCAATTTTAGTATATTTAAATAAATCTATTTAAATAATCATTTTATCAAATTCATCTTCTGAAATAATTGCTATTCCTAAATTTTGTGCTTTTGTTAATTTACTTCCTGCTTCTTCACCTGCTAATACATAATCTGTTTTTTTAGAAACTGAACTTGAAGTTTTTCCTCCAAATTTTTCTATTATATCCTCTGCTTCTTTTCTTGTATATTTTTCTAAACTTCCTGTTAATACAAAAGTTTTTCCTTCAAATCTGTTATCTGATAAATCTTCTTCTAATATTTTTGTATTAACTCCTGCTAATTTTAATTTGTTTATTAAATCTTTAGTCTGCTCTTGCATAAAAAACTCTGTTATGCTATTTGCCATTACTTCACCAATATCATTTATTTCACTTAATTCATCAAATTTAGCATTTGCCAAATTATCTATTGATTTATATTTTTTAGCAAGTATTTTTGATGCTTTTCCTCCTACATGTCTTATACCTAATGCTGTTATTAATCTATATAAATCGTTTTGTTTACTATTATTTATACTGTCTATTAAATTTTGAGCAAATTTATTTCCATTTTTCTTTAATGATGCTATATCCTCAAACTTTAATTCATATATATCTGATATATTTTCAATTAACCCTTTTTCTAATAATTGTGCAATAATATTTTCTCCTAATCCATCTATGTTCATTGCTTCTCTTGATACGAAATGTACTAAATTTCTAAATAATTTTGCTGGACATTCTATTCCTGTGCATCTTATAGCTGATTCTCCTTCTTCTCTAACTGCTTCTGCTCCGCACACAGGGCATACTTTTGGCATTTTAAATTCTTTTTCTTTTCCAGTTCTTTTTTCTTTAACTACCTTTACTATCTCTGGAATAACATCTCCTGCCTTTTGAATTACTACTGTATCTCCAATTTTTAATTCCTTTTCCTTTATGAAATCTTCATTATGAAGTGTAGTTTTTGATATCGTCGAACCAGCTACTTTAACAGGCTCTAATATTGCCATTGGCGTTATAACTCCTGTTCTTCCTACTTGACATATTATATCTTTTAAGACTGTTTCTTTTTGCTCTGGTGGATATTTATATGCTATTGCCCATCTTGGTGTTTTTGCAGTTGTTCCTAAAATCTCTCTAAATTTTAAATTATCTACTTTTATAACTGCTCCATCTATTCCAAAAGTTAATTCTTCTCTCATTTCTCCTATCTTTTCTATTGCTTTTTTTACTTCTTTTAAATTTTTACATGGTATACGTACAGGATTTACATTAAATCCTAATTTATCTAAGTATTCTAATTCTTCAAAATGAGAGTTAAACTCTTTCCCTTCTATTTTTTGAACATTAAAAATATAAATATCTAATGGTCTTGACTCTGTAATTTTACTATCTAATTGACGAAGAGAACCTGCTGCCGCATTACGAGCATTTGCAAATAATTCTTCTTCATTTTCTTCTCTTTCTTGATTCATTTTTGCAAAATCTTCTTTAGAAATAAATACTTCTCCACGTACTGTTATATCTATATTATCTCCTATTTCCATTGGTATAGTTTTTACTGTTTTTAAATTTTGTGTAACATCTTCTCCAACTAAACCATTTCCTCTTGTTGCTCCTCTTACAAATTTTCCATTTTTATATTCTAAAGCTGATGACAATCCGTCAATTTTAGTTTCTACTACATATTGTATTTCTTTAATCCCATTTTCTTCTGCTGACTTTCTTATTCTAGTATCAAATTCTTCTATTTCTTCTAAGCTAAATACATCTTGTAGGCTTTGTAATGGTACTTCATGTGTTACTTTTTCAAATCCTTCTTTTACATGTCCTCCTACTTTCTGAGTTAAAGAATCTTTATTTAAAAATTCTGGATATTCTTTTTCTAAATTTCTTAATTCTACCATTAACATATCATATTCAAAATCTGATATTTCTGGCTTATCTTCATCATAATATTTTTGTGCATAATATTCTGTTTTTTCTCTTAATTCCTTTATTCTTTTTTCTGCACTTTGTTTATTCATTTTGTTTTTTCTCTCCTTTGTATTTTTTTATTATTATATACAATTTTTAATAAAAAATAAAGACTTCCTGTAACTTTTGATGCTATTTTTGTTACATCATTTATTACATAAAAGTCTATATGATATTTTATTGAATCTTACTAAAACTTTTAACTCATTTCTACTTAATATAAAGTACCACACGAAACCCGAAGTTAAGAGCAGTGTGGCTGACTGCGCTAGGACCATTGCGGTAGCAAACCGGGTAAGTGGCGTAGGCGTAGATGTAACTCCCTCCACGAATCACACGATATTGTGTACTAGTATTTCCTCCATAAAATGATGCTTCTTCTGTCCATTCCCATAAACTACCTGCTACATCAAATATATGATATTTCTCTGTTGCACTACTTGCTCCTGTTGTTAACAATTCTCCTCCATTCTCACTACTAGAATATTGCTTAGTTTGACCTTCTTCTATTTGTGTACTAAATGGAGATAATGTCCAACCATTAGTTGCATTATAAGTAGCTGTTGCTTTTCTTCCTTTATATGATATTTTATTATCTTTATAATTTCCTATATTTCCTGAACTTGTTAAATCTGCATCTGTTATTGCTAATTTTTCTTTCATCTTATTTAGCATTACATCCCATTGTGTTCCTGTTATTAGTCCACTTCTTACATAATTTTTATATTTATTATCATTATACATATCTTCTGCATTCTTTTTTGAATGTGTCCAATCTATAAAATTCCATGGCACTAATCCTGCTTTACTCTGTGGCTTTCCGTCAGCATTATATACTTGTATTGTTCCAGCTGTTTTATATGTTTGATTTTGTGTAGTTTCTGTTATTGTATCTGCTAACCCTGCTTCATATCTTCCTACATAAAAACCTCCATATTTTTCTATTTGTAGTATTTCTCCATTTTCAACTGTTGTTTCCCAACTTGAATTTGCTAATGTTGTATTTGTTTGTGTTTGGTTATTCCAAGTAGTACATTTTTTATATTCGTCTACTGTGCATGGTATCCATACAAATTGATTTCCTTTTAATTCTGTTGTATAGTCCCATGTTGTTTTATCTTTTCCTTTTTCATATTCGTCTGCTTCATCATCTGAGATTATTACACCATTACTTAAATTCCCACCTACATACCAAAATCCATAAGGTACTGGTA
>CANQTJ010000086.1 GCA_947626705.1 uncultured Clostridia bacterium
TTTTTTGTATTTCTATTTTTAATATTGCATTTAAAAAATCTATTAAATACTTTTCGTTTCCTTTTCTACTAAAAAATGTTTTAAATATTATATCATTTTTTAAGTTTAGTCTTTTTTCTATTTTTGTTTCGTTTGTTTTTACTGCCAATAATTTTTCCTCCTTTATTATAACAATTACAGTTATTAAAATCAAGATTTTTATATAACTTTTTAATAAATATTTTCTATTTAGTTAATATGTGTATATTTTTCTTTTGCATACTAAATAGACTTCCCTCCTTTTCGCTATATTTTTTTAATTTTAATTTGAATTTTTTTTAGATAAAATTTTTGATAAAAACACTTTTGATAAAAATTTTTTAATTTGACTTATTTATATTGTTAAACTAAATAGTGTATTATTTATATCATAAATGTAATAAATTGTAAATGCTTTTTTATTATTTTGTTTATACATATATTTTATAATTTTTGATAATATTAATAAAGGTAGGAAATCATATCCTACCTTTATTATATGTAAATAGTAATAAATCTACTATTTGCATATTAATATTGAATCAAAGATTACAATATTAATAAAAGCAAAATATAACTTTCTACCTAATCCTTGTGTATGAAATTCTGTCAGTATATCAAAAATGATTTTTTTTATAGAATTGTATATAATTACAAATCTAACTATTTCATGTTGTTTTCAACTTGTTGAATCATTTTTCTAACCATGTTACCACCTATTCTACCAGCATCTCTAGCAGATATATCTCCGTTGTATCCATCTTTTAAGTTAACACCAACTTCACTAGCTACTTCATATTTGAATTTATCTAAAGCAGTCATAGCTTCTGGAACTAATTTTTTGTTTGAATTGTTTGCCATTTTTTTCACCTCCTGCAAATATACATTTCTAGAAAAAAACATTTGCTTTTTCTAATAATATCATTTGCAAAATAAAAAATATTAAACAGGAAATTTTTAGAAATATTGTTTTAGGAAGTATTTTATGAATTATTATATTTTTTCATAGAAATTTCTAGAAGATTGCATTAAAGTGCAATTTTCTAGAAATTAAAAAATTATTTATATTAAATTATTTTTATATTTCTCATAGGTTTTATTATATAAATCATCAATATTTTGTTGGTTATAACTTTTTTGTATTTGTTCTAAATCTTTTTGTTGTTTTTGAATTTTGTAACTAGAATTAATGTATAGTCCCATTAATACTATTACAAAAAACATTATACTCATCAAAACAAATAATGTTATTGACCCATTTTCTTCTTTTAATTTTAATTTTGTTATCATAACTAATCACCTTTTATGCTTCTGGTTGTACTAATCCATAATTTTTTCCATCTTTTAGTTTATGTATAACATTAACTTTTCCAGTTTCAACATTTATAAATACTAAAAAATTATGTGTTGGATATTCTTGTAATTTTAATACAGCATCTTCTGGTGTTATTGGTTTTATTTCATAATATGATGTTTTTATTATTTCATTATTGATCTCTGAAATAATATTTGAATCAATTTCCATTGTTTTTATACTTGCATCTTTCATCATTTTTTCTTTTTTAGTCTTTGCTTTTCTAATTTGTCCTTCTAATATATCTATATCTTTATCTATAGATGCATATAAATCTTTGTCTTCTGTAACTGCTCTATATTTTTCTCCATTTGCAATTACACATATTTCTGCTGTTTGTTCATTTTTTTCTGCTTTTAGAGTTACATCAGCTTCTGCATTTTCAAAATATTTATTTATTCTGTCTAATTTTTTCTCAACATAGTCATTTATTGCTTCTGTTATCTTTAGTTCCTTTCCAATAATTTTTATTTTCATAAAAATCGCTCCTTCCTTTTTTACCTATTATTTAATTCTTTACTTGAGAAATTTTTTGTTATACATTTATTTTTATATTTTTCTCAAATGTGTAAATACATTTTTTGTTGCGTTAATTATATATTTTATTATTATTTTTTGCAAGTGTTTTTATACTTTAAGTTTTATTTTTTTATAATGTGCTATTTCTTTATTTAAAAGTTGGCATTCTTTTTGACGTTTAAGAATGCCTAGTAATTTTCTATTTTATATTCTTTTTCTAATTTTTCATTAAAATATATTTTTGTAATTAAATAAAATTCTTCTAAGCTTTCGTTCTTTAGTTCAAATGAATATAATTTTTTCGGAGGTGCACAGGAAATATATTTTATAGCATTTTTTGTACTTTCGCTCATATCTATAGCTGACTTATCTTGTTTTCCACAAGCTTCACATTTAAATCCGTTATCTTTTATGCTAAATTTTGTGAGTTTTTCTTCTCCTTTACAACTTGTACACTTTAATGTTCTTGGTGTGTATCCTAATATGCATAAAAGCCTAAATTTAAATACATTTAATATAAATTTAATATCTTTTTCTGTTTCTGATATCATATATAAAGTATTTAAATATAATTGTAATATTTTGTAACAGTTTTGATTTTCTTGTGTTACATCTTGTATTATCTTATTTATATGTATTGCAATTTTAAGTTTATCTAAATCTACTCTTAAATTATAAAAAATTTCTATTGTTTCGCATGAGTTTATATGATATGTATTGGTTCCTTTATACATTAGGTATTCTGCAAAGCAAAATAATTGTGTACCTGCTAAAAGAGCACTATGTTGTTTTCTAGCTCCTTTAGCTACACAAGATATTTTTCCATAATTGGGCGTTAATATTGTAAGCATTTTATCATAATCTCCCATATTATTTTCTGCTATTACTATTCCATTTAATTTTATATTTGCCATTTTATTAATATTAGATATACTATCTAACATTTCCTCCTTTTATAATTGTATATTATTTTCTTGTATATTTTGAACATTCATATCTGTTATTTTTTGTATTTCTTGTATTTCCTGTATTCCTTGTAATGATTTTTCTATATTTTCTATTTGTTTATATTCTAAAAAAGTGTTTATATCTCCTGTATTTTTAAATGTTTCCCACGCTATTTTTTTTATCATATTATTCAACTCCATTCTTAAAGCTTCATCTTTATATTTTGCAATTTTATTGGAATTTATACTTATTAATAATTAAATTTTAAATTTCTTCACAATATTATCATTATCAATCCAATCTTGTTTTACTTTTACCCAAGTTTTTAAATTTATTTTTAATCCAAAATTTTTTTCCATATCTATTCTTGCACTTTTTCCTATTTTTTTAAGCATTTCTCCATTTTTTCCTATTATTATGCCTTTGTGTGAATCTCTTAAACAATAAATTATGGCTTCAATATCGTAAATATCTTCTCCATTTTTATTTTTTCTTAAATTCATCTTCTCTACTTCTATATAAATTCCATGTGGTACTTCATCTTGCAATAAATTTAATGTTTTTTCTCTAATTGTTTCTTCAGCTAATTGTCTTAATGTTTGGTCTGTATATTCTTCAATATCATAATATGCTGGACCTGGTTTTAAGTTCTTCTCTATTTCGTCTAATATTATTTTTTTATATTTCTCTTGATATGCTGATATAGGAATCACTGCTTTAAATTCATATTCTTTTCTGTAAATATCTATCAAATTTAATAGTTTCTCTCTTTTTATTAAATCAATTTTATTAATTATTAAAATAGTTTTTCTTTTTGCTTCTTTTATTTTGTCTAATATAATTCTATCGCCTTTACCTATATTTTCGCTTGTAGCTTCTATTATAAATAAAACTACGTCTGAATCAGGTATCGTTGAAAATGACGTTTCTATCATTGTTTCATTTAATTTATGTTTTGGTTTGTGTATACCAGGAGTATCAGTAAATATTATTTGTGAATTTTCTCTATTTACAATACCTTTAATTGCAGTTCTAGTAGTTTGTACTTTATTTGCAATTGCAGCTATTTTTTCGCCTACTAATAAATTTATTAATGTTGATTTTCCTACATTAGTTCTTCCTATTATAGTTACAAATCCAGATTTAAATTCTTCCAATTTTTTATTTAATGCTAATAAAATTAACATATTCTCCTTATTTTATTTAGATTTTTTAATAGGATTTACCTATAAACCTTATTTTAGTAAAGTCTTTATTAAAGATAATAGACTTTGGTAAACAAGTCCACGTCTTTGTTCAGAACTTTCCTATAATATAAAAATGATATTATATATTCTTTTACTTTACACTTTTAATTATACGTAAGTTTAAAAATATATAATATCTGTTTATACGGATTTCTATGCATAAGCTGTACGTTTTTTAAATGAAAGTAAATTAGAAATTTCTCTTTCACTATTTTTGGCTTTTTTAGTTTTATTAGCTCTTTCCTGTTCAAGTTGCCTTTTTTGTTTCTCTGCCATTGATTGGCAAATTGCTTTCTGATATGCAAAGTGTGTATCTTGTGATATTTTACTCCAGTTGTATTCATTTCTTACTTTATTTTTTGCTTTTTTAGTTATATCTAGACATAATTTATGGTCATATAATAATTCTAATATAGCATCAGCTATTGAATTTGGATTTCCACAATATGTTTTCATTCCATTTTCTCTATGTTGTACAATCTCATTTAATCCTCCTATATCTGATACAACAATTGGATTTTCTGATAGCATAGCTTCTAGTGCTACAATTCCAAATGGTTCATAAGTACTTGGAAATACTGAGATATCTGCTGATTTATACATTTTTTGTACGTCTTTTCCTGTAATATGCCCTGCAAAATATACTTTTTCTGAAATTCCCATAGCTGATACTTGAGCTTT
The DNA here is from genome assembly GCA_947626705.1 of uncultured Clostridia bacterium. GTDB lineage: Bacteria > Bacillota > Clostridia > TANB77 > CAG-508 > CAG-269. The sequence goes on from CANQTJ010000086.1 coordinate 4,768, forward strand.
TAATTCATCTAGCATTCCGCCTTTTCCGCATATTACAAGTTTTGTATCATGATATCCATTTAATATTTTAGGCATAGCAGATATTAAATGTTGAACTCCTTTTTCATATACTAATCTTCCCATAAATAATATTATCTTCTCATTGTCCATCGCATATTTTCTTCTAAAGTTATAATCTCTTTCTATTCCATTAAATAAATTCATATTTACACCGTTTGGAACAACATTTATTTTTTCATAAGGTAATCCAAATAATCTTTGCAATTCATTTTTCATATAATTACTATTTACAATTACTTCTGAGGCTTCATAAGTTAACATCCATTCTGTGTCATTTATATATCTTTGTGTTTCATCATGTATTCCACTATTTCTACCTGCTTCTGTTGCATGTATTGTTGCAACAATTGGAATGTTATATGAATTTTTTAATGTTTTTGCAGAATATGCTACAAGCCAATCGTGTGCATGTATTACATCAAATTTCCCTTCTTTTGATATTACTTCATTAGCTTTAGCGACTAAATTAAAATTTAATTGCATTATCCAGTCTATAAAGTTATTTGGATTTATCATATAGTTTCCAACTCTATATACTTTTACTCCTTTATCATCTTCAAAATCTGGTACATCTCCATCTTTATATGTAATAACTGTTACTTCATGACCATCTTTTATTAATGTTCTTGATAAATCATATACTACTCTTGAAATTCCTCCTACTACTCTTGGTGGATATTCCCATGTTAACATTAATATCTTCATTAACATTTCTTCCTTTCTTAGACTATTTTCTTTTGTTTTTGACATTTTTTTATATTGTATACAAATATTTTAAAATTGTAAATATGTTTTTGAATTTTTTTTTATTTTTTATCATTTTTTATTACAAATCAAAAAAATTCCCTCAGCTTTAAAACTTTTAAAACTGAGAGAACTTTTATTTTATGCTTCTACTGGATAAACACTTACTTGTTTTTTGTCTTTACCCTTTCTTTCAAATTTTACAGTACCATCTACTATTGCATATAATGTATCGTCGCTACCTTTTTTTACATTAACACCTGGATAGACTTTTGTACCTCTTTGTCTAACTAAAATATTTCCAGCTAAAACAAATTGTCCATCTGCTCTTTTTACTCCAAGACGTTTAGATTCACTCTCACGACCATTGTGTGAACTACCTTGACCTTTTTTATGAGCCATGTTTTTCTCACTCCTTTCATTTCAGTTTAGTTCTTTTAATATATATCTCTTTTAATTAAAATCTTTTTTATCTTTTTTAATTAAATTTTTTAGGTGCTTTTAAGCTTCTACTTTTTCTTGAGCTTTTTCAGTTGTCTTTTTTGTAGCTGTTTTTATTGATGTTATTTCAACTTTAGTATATGGTTGTCTATGTCCTTGTTTTCTTCTGTAATTCTTTTTTGCTTTCATTTTGAACACAATTATTTTTTTAGTTTTACCATGTGCAACTACTTTTCCTTCAACTTTTACACCTTTAACATAAGGATTTCCTACTTGTACTTTTCCTTCTTCAGATACTAGAACTACTTTATCAAAAGTAACTTTTTTACCTTCCTCTGCATCTAATTTTTCAAAAAATACAACATCTCCTTGTGCTACTTTGTATTGTTTTCCACAGCTTTCGATTATTGCGTACATTTAAAAATGCACCTCCCTTATTTGTATACTCGCTAATCCTTAAAAAAGGTAACTAAATTTAATTAGTTTTTATGTACCTTGACTAAGCGGATTACATTTAACAATTTTAACATTTTTATAATGTATTGTCAACTATTTTTCATATTTAAGTTTCGGTATTTTTCTAAAAAAATTCAAAACGTTATCCACAAAATTATGAAATTTATGTGAAAATGAAGAA
>CANQTJ010000087.1 GCA_947626705.1 uncultured Clostridia bacterium
GTACTTTATCAATAAAAGTTATTAAAAAAAAAGAGGGATAATAAGCCTGGCCCCGATTCCCCTCAAAAAGCCTAGCCCCGATTTCCCTCAAAAAGCCTAGCTCCATTTCCCTCATTTTACTCTAAATTTACTTTATTTTTTTATATCTAATATTTTATATTTCATTACTCCAGCTGGAGCAACTACTTCTACAGTTTGATTTTTTCTAGAACCCAAAAGAGAAGCACCCAAAGGTGACTCATTCGAAATTTTATTTTCAAGTAAATCAACTTCTGTAGAACCAACTATTGTATACTCTACTTCTTCATCAAAATCCATATCAAAAACTTTTACAGTATTACCTATTTGAACTATATCAGTATCTATATCTTTTTCATCAATTATCTTAGCATGTCTTATTTTATTTTCTAATTCTGATATTTTTACTTCATTTTCTACTTGTGCTGTTTTAGCTTCATCATATTCTGAATTTTCTGATAAATCTCCAAATCCTAATGCAACTTTTATTCTTTCTGCTATTTCTGTCCTTTTTTCTGTCTTCAAATAATTCAATTCTTTTTCTAAATTATCATACCCTTCTTGTGTTAGAATTACTTCTTTTTCTTCCATGTTATTTTCATCCCTTTCTTGAGAGCTATTCCCTCTTGTATTGTAAAACATATATTATATTAAGCCAGTTTTTAAATTTTGTCAAGCATTTTTAATTAATATTACTTAAAAAATTATTCTGTATCTTTTAATAAATCTTTTCCATTTTTTAAATAATCATACCCTGAAAATATAGTTGCAATTACTTGTGTTGTCATACATACTGTTACTAATAAATTTAACACAAATGGGAATCCTGATAAAGTGCCTTTAAAACAATCTCCATAAGCATTAATATCAATAAATGCTAAAATTATTGCTACCATTTGCGTAACAGTTTTTAATTTTCCCCAAATTGATGCTGCTATTACTTGTCCACCTTTTTCCACAGCTATTAATCTATATCCTGATACAACAAATTCTCTTGCTAATACTATAACTGGAATCCAAGCTGGTAATTTTTGCATTTCTACTAATAAAATCATTGCTGTTAATACTAAAATCTTGTCAGCTAATGGATCTAAAAATTTTCCAAAAGTTGTTATTTGATTTCTAGTTCTCGCTATATAACCATCTAATTTATCTGTTATTGATGCTATTATAAATATAATATCCATTATTAAATATGTAATTGGTATTCCAATTACTTTTATATCTGTTTCTAAAAAAGAAACTATAACGATTAGTGGTACAAGTATTATTCTAAAAATTGTTAATTTATTTGCTAAATTCATCTTTTTATCCTCTTCTTTATTTAATAAATTTATATAGTAAAATCTGTATACAATGTTTATATTATAGGAAATTTAAAGATTTTTCCTATAATATAAGAAATAATAGTTGTTAACTATTATTTCAACATTTCAATTGCTTTTTGCAATTGTGTATCTTGTGATTCTTCTATATTTAATATATTCGTTAAATTTTCTGGTAATTCTACTTTTTCGTCAGGTTCTATACCAATTTTATTTATTTTATTTCTATTAGGCGTTTGATATTCCTCTATTGTTATTTTTATTCCACTTCCATCACCAAGTTTTAATATTTGCTGTATTACACCTTTTCCATAAGTTTTAGTTCCTACTATTTTTGCTTTTCCTAAATCTTTTAATGCTCCTGCTAAAATTTCTGAAGCACTGGCAGTGTTTTCGTTTGTTAATATTACTACTGGCATATTTATTATTGGATCTTTTGTTGCCTTTTTTACTGTTTCTGTATTATTTTTGTCAACTTCATATAGTAAAACTGAATCTTTATCTGCTATAAAATCAGCAATTTCTAAAGCTTCATCTACAATTCCTCCACCATTATTTCTTAAGTCTATTATTAGTGATTTTATACCTTGTTTATTTAACTCTTGAAACTTATTTTTAAAGTCATCTGCGGTTGTTTCATCAAATGATGTAAATGCTATATATCCTATATTATTAGAAATTATTTTTCCTTCTACTTGATTTACTTTTACCTTTTCTCTAGTTATTTCATATTTTATATTTTGATTATCTCTTAATACTTCTACTGTAACTTTTGTGCCTTCTTCTCCCTTTATGTTGTTTGAAGCTGTTGTCATATCAGATGCTTTATATTCTACCCCATCTACATTTAGTATAATATCTCCTGCCTGTATACCAGCTTTTTCTGCTGGGCTTCCTTTTATTGTAGATAATACCTGTATTTTATCGTATTGAGTATTTTGAATCATATATATTCCAATACCAACAAAGTTACCCATTGTATCACTTAAATAATCTTCCATATCTTCTTTTGATATATATTCAGTATATGGGTCTCCTAGCCCTTCTATATAGCCTTTTATTGCTCCTTCTTCTAATTTATTTTCATCAACTTCTCCTAAATAATATCTGTCTATTATATCTCTATATTTTATTAATGCATTAGCTATATTACTAGAATTTGTATTTTTTAAAGAAATTGATAATGGGTTCTTCACAAAATATGTATATAATGATATTGATGTAATCATAAATGTTAAAAACATTGCTATTGCAACTATCATTATAATTTTATAAATTCTATTCTTTTTTTCCTTTTCCATTTGTCAGTTTAATTTAGTCTATTGACTAACTACTCCTTTCTAGTTTATTATATGCACTTTTATTTACATATATGCTAAAGGATTTACTCTAGAGTCTTGTCCATAAGCTGTAGCATATCCATTATAGCTATATGGTGATTTTCTAACTTCAAAGTGTAAATGTGGTCCTGTGGAATTTCCACTATTTCCACTTAACATCACTTTTTGGCCTTTTTTTACTGTTTCACCAGGTGTTACACTAATAGATCCAGCAGTTCCATGACAATAATAAGTTTGTAATCCATTTGCATGTCTTATTACTACATAAGTACCATAACTAGTTGTTAAATTTGCTGTCGACATTACAACTCCATCTGCTGCTGCATATACAGGTGTTCCAACTGACACTCCATAATCTATTGCACCGTGAAATTGTCCTCCTGAATAATATGCTTGTGCAGTTATTGCTCCTGCTGATACAGGTCTTGACAAAAATCCTGATGCCCCTCCTGTTGTTCCTCCTGTTGAGCTAGATGAATTATTCTTAGAAGCATTTTTTTGTAATTCTTCTAATTGCTTTTTATATTTTTCTTCTGCCACTTTTATTTCATTTGCTATCCTTGCATTTGCTTGTTTTAATTCTTGTATTTTTTGTTCTAATTCTTTTTCTTGCTCTGATAACTGTGCAACATACGTATTTTTTTCCGATTTAGCTACTTTTAACTGTGATGTTACACTTTCTTTACTTGCTTTTGCTGTTGTTAATTTTTGTTTACTTTCTTCTATCTCTTTTTTTGATTTTTCTATTTCTTCTTTTTGTTTTTCTATTTTTTCTAATAATTGTGTATCCATTTCAGCTAATTGTGAAACTAAATAATAATTAGATATAAAGTCTGTTAAACTACTTGAAGTTAGTAAAAAATCTAGATATGATGTTTCTCCAGCCTCATACATAGTTACCATTCTTTGTTTAAACAAATCTTCTTGTTTTTTATATTCTTCTTCATTTTTAACTAAGTTATCTTCTGCTTCTTTTATTTTTGTATTAGCATCTGCAATCTGTGAGTTTAAATCATCTATCTGCGTTTCATAACTATCTATCTGTGAACTTATATTTTCTACTTGTTTCATAGTTTCTGTTTTCTTTTCTTCTATCTCTTTTTGCTTTTCTTCTGCCTCGTCTATTTGACTATTTATCTGAGTTTGCTCATTTTTTTGTTTATCTATATCAGATTGTGTAACAGCAATAGATATATTTGTACTTGTTAAAATTATTACAATTATTATTATACTAATTATTTTTTTACATATATTTTTCATACGTTCCTCCAATTATATTATTTCTTAATTATTTATAGAATTTTCGTTACTATTAGATTTATCTTCGTTTCCTGGAATTAAACCATTAGTTATGTATGGTAATGGATCTGTTGTAACTCCATTTATTCTAACTTCAAAATGTGCATGAGGCCCTGTTGAATAACCAGTAGAACCTACTTTTAATACTGCATCTCCTCTTTTTACAGATTGACCAACTTCCACTAATATTTCTGAACCATGAGCATATAATGTAGATATTCCTCCTCCATGGTCAATTATTACCATATTTCCATACGCTGAATTCATACCAGCTTTTGTAACTATACCATCATTTGCTGCTATAAAATTAGCACCTTGTGGAGCACCAATATCAACTCCAGTATGTAACTTGTATTGTCCAGTTATTGGATGTACTCTCATTGCATATTTAGATGTTATTGTTGTATATCCTGGAACTGGCCATGCTAACTCTCCTCCTATATATTCTGTATCTATTCCTTGTTGTGCTAATGCCAAAATCTGTTTATTTATTTCATTATATTGCTCGTTTATTTCATCTATTTTGCTCTGTAATTCTTTTTCCTCATCTGAAAGCTTCTCTATAAAATTTTCTCTTAATTTTTTTGTATTCTGTAATGTCCTTGCAACTCTAGTTTGATTTTCCATTATTGTAGCTAATTCATCTTTTTCATTCTCCAACTTTTGTTTTGACAAGCTTATATCTTTCTTTTTTGTTTCAAGTTCACTTATCAAATTATTATCTAATTCAGCTAATTGCGTAATTATATAATAACCTGATAAAAAATCAGAAAGACTTTTGGATTTTAGTAAAATATCTAAATATTGCGTTTCTCCTCCTTCATATATTGCAACCATTCTTTCTTTAAATACTTCTTTTTGCTCATCATATTTTTCTGACACCGTATTTAATTCTTCTTCTATTTTTTCAATAGACTGTTTTAATTTTGTAATCTTACTTTCCTGTTCTTCTAATTCTAATTCTGCTGATGATATCTTTTGGTCTAACTTTTCTACTTGTTGCAAATTTTCTGATAAATTACTTTGTACATCTTCCAATTCTCCCTCTGCCTCATCTAGCTGATTTTTCAACTCATCTCTTTGTGTATGTATATCTACTGTATTATTTTGCGTTTCATTTTGTATCTCGTTTTCAGCATAAGTAAATGTTGCAAAAAAAACAATTAGTAAGATTAAAACAACACATAAACTTTTACGCATGTTTTCTCCTTTATACTTTTAAATATTTTCTCATAGAAATTACACTTCCTAGTGCTCCTATTCCTATTCCTAATAACATATATACAAATATTATTGATGAAATCATATCTTTAAAACCTACAAAGCTTAATCCTAATTTTATCATAAATGACGAATTTACCGCTTGTTCTGCAAGTACACTATATGCACCTCCTACAATTACAATTGATATTGCACTTGCTAAAACTCCTATTATCATACCTTCTACTATAAATGGCCATCTTATAAAACTATTTGTTGCTCCAACATATTTCATTATTGAAATCTCTTTTCTTCTTGCATGTACTGTTAACTTTATTGTATTTGATATTATAAATATTGATATAATTACTAAAAGCAATAATATCACTCCAGTAATTATCTTTATAATATTTGCCAAATTTAATAATGTTGAAACTGTTTCATCTTTACTTTGTATTTTATCAACATTGTCAAAATTTAAAATTTGTTCTTGTACTTCTTTACTCAAACTTAAATCAGTTAATGTTACTATATATGATGTTGGAAAATATTCAGACCCATAGCCTTCAATTAAATCTGCCTTATTTCCAAACTTCTCCTTCATAAAATTTAAAGCATCTTCTTTATCTTTAAATTCTGCCTGATTAACACCATTTAAATTTCTTATTTTTTCCCCTACTTCATCAATTTGTTCTTGTGTTGCATCTTTTACTAAAAATACTTGAAAACCTTGTTCAGATTTTATATCATCTACAAAATGATTAATGTTTTCGCTAAGCATTAAAAATATTCCAAATATTATCATAGTAGCACACATTATCATTAAAGAAGCACCTGTTGATTTCTTATTTTTAAAAACATTACCAAAACCTTCTCCTATTAAATATCCAAATATATTATATTTCACCATCATACCCACCTTTTTTATCATCTCTTACAATGTCGCCTTTTTCTATATGTATTACCCTTTTTTTCATTTTGTCCACTAAATCTTTTGCATGTGTTGCTACAACTACTGTTGTTCCTCTCATATTTATCTCATTTAATAAATTCATTATTTCTCTTGCTGTGTCTGGATCTAAGTTTCCTGTAGGTTCATCTGCTATTAACATTGATGGATTATTTACTAATGCTCTTGCTAAGGCTACTCTTTGTTGTTCTCCTCCTGATAATTCATGTGGATACATCTTAGCTTTTCCGCTTAACCCAACTAATGATAATACCATTGGTACTTGTCTTCTTATATGTTTTGGCGTTGCTCTTACTATATACATTGCATAGGCTACATTGTCATATACAGTTTTATCTGGCAATAATCTAAAGTCTTGAAAAACAACTCCCAT
>CANQTJ010000088.1 GCA_947626705.1 uncultured Clostridia bacterium
GTCCAATTACTTGCATTACGTGCTCATCGGCGTCGTGCCGGAATCGGTAGCTTCTCAAAGCCTTATGGAAATACAAAAGGTCACTACTGACGTAATGTTGAAGGTTTTTCTGCTGTGTCAGGTGTTTCTATTGTATATACAACTTTTTTATCACAGAAATTATATGTATCTCCTAATTGTATATTAGTAACTCCTTGCTCACTTGTGTATTTATTGCCTGAATTATATGTTATTTTATTGTTTTCTCTTTTTGTTATAGTATCTTTATCCTCATTTTTTTCTCCATATTGAGCAATTATGGTATGAGTTGCCCCATTTACTGATTGCTGAGTTTGGTTATCAACATCAAATATATTCATTAATAAATTATTATCATTTTTTAGATATACTGTTACGATACCTTTTTCGCTATCAATATTATAATTTAAGTTATCTGTACTACTATCAAATGCTAATTTATAAACATCTGAGCTTTTATTTATTGTTATATAACCTTGATTTGATACTTCTTTTGTATATTCAGCTGGAACGTCAAGTTGATTGAAGAATAATTTTATCGTACCACTTGCATCAATGTCTTCTAATTTAATTTCACCATTAATGTCTGTTTCTAGTTCTTGGTCTTGTATTATTTTTTCTGTTGCTGTTTCAATTGAAACTTGGAATTTTGAACCTTGTATTGGTACATTTACATTATTTTCTGTATTTACGATTTTAAATGTAACTCTATTATCATTCACAACTTTTACTTTTATATGCACAATTTCTTTAGAATCTGTCATTCTTAATAATTTGTTTGTAGCAACTTCTATTGAAGTATTTGTTTGAGATTGTACTGTTGTATATGATGAGATTCTACCATTAGTATCAAAATATACTCTTAATATTATATCATCTATTTTTCTATATCCTGCTGGTGCTTCTACTTCTGATATTTTATATTCTATTATTTTATCTATTGGTAAATCCCCAAAATACTCTATAATCTCTCCTGCCTGATTTGTTGCTTTTGTATTACCTTTTGCTGTACCACTATCTACTTCTGTTGCAGATATTGTAAATTCTATTCCTTCCATTAAGTTTCCATCTACATCAACTTTTTCGACTCCTATGCCTAATTGTGTTTCGATTTCTACTTTAATTTGAATTCCTCTTTGTTTATTTTTTGTATATAAATCTTCACTATAATTTTGAGTTACACTTGCTATTTCAGTGTTTATTATGTAAGTTCCGTTTTCAATTATGGTTCCTAATGGACCGTATTGAACAACTACTTGGAATGTTGGAATCGTTTTATATCCTCCAAAAGTCTTTATATTAGTTATTGTATAGGTAACGTGTGTATTTTCATAAGCTTCATCTACTGGTATAGTTATATTTCCGTTTTCATCTGTAACTGTTTCTATAGTTGTTTCATATCCTGAGGTTTCATCTTTAATTTTAAATCCAATTCCATCTACTGCACTATTATATTGTTTATCAAATACTTTTAAGTTTACCATTAAAACTGGTTTACTATGTATTTCGATATTAATATTTGCTTGTGTTAATGTTGCTTGTTGATTTATCTCTTTTATTTCAAGTACATTAGTATCTAAAGATGTTATTGTTCCTATTGTTCCATCATTTTTGTATTCTACTGTAAATTTAGTATCTGGTATTACTTGATATCCAGTTTGTGTTTCTGTTTGATGTATAGTATATTCAATTGTTTCTCCTGGATATAATCTTCCTAATTTTTCTATTACATTAGTTGTTCCAGTTGTACTTGAAACTATAACACTTTCTCCTTTAGATGATTCTATTTCAAATTTGCTTGATATTCTTTCTGTATTAATGTAATAGTCATTATTAACAATTGATATTGTATCTCCTGAATCACTTCCTATTTCTACATCTAGTATTCTTGTGCCTTCTCCTGATGTAATTACGTGGTCTGTATCATCTGAATTTATACTTGAAATTTTTCCTGTTCCATCATAATAAACTGTTACATTAATTGTTCCCATGTTTTCTATTGATGTATAGCCTGTTCTTTCTTGCTCAGTTATTGTATATACAGCTATTCCATCTGATTTTATTAATCCAGCATTATTATAAGTTGTCATACCTTTTTCATTTGTAGTTCTTATAGGACTTACATTTTGTGTACTCATAGCTGATGAAGTTACATTCATTATTCTTCCATTTAATGATTCATTTGTAGCCGTATTTCTTCTTGTTAAATTTAATTTTAATAATGGTGTATATTTTACTGTTATTTCTATTGCATTACCACTACCATATTTTACTTCTACTTGTGGATTTGAAGATGTACAATTTAATACATTTGCATCTTGGTCAAACCATACTCTAATAATTGATTCTATATCTTTTGCTTTATCGTCATATCCTGATATATTATTCATTACATCTACTTCATAATCTAAATAATTTCCTGCAAAAGTTGATGCTAACTCTGTATGTGCTATACCTTGTAAGTCTGTTGTAAGATTAACTATAGTATTGCTATATGTTTCTTCTCTAATTCTTACATTTATTCCACTTAATTTTATATTTGAATCACAAGAGTCTTGTGTTTCTAAATATATTTCAAATATGGTTTTATTCTTAATCTCTAAATCAATTTCATATTCATCTTTATATGTTACTTGTACTACACTTAAATCTGCATAAGCTGTTGAGCCTGAAACTATATATGCATCTGTTATAAATCCATTGTTATCGTAAGTTACTAATAATCTAATATCTTTATTTTTTGTATATCCTTTTTGTACTTTTGTTTGACTTATTGTATAATAAACACTTTTATTTTTTGGTATAGGCGTTATTGTTGTTTCGCAATCTCCATTTGATGTTGTCATTGTTACAGGTTTTATATCTCCGCCTGATAAAATCATTGTACTATCTACTGGTAGTCTATTTGAACCATCTGAAATATTTGTTATTTTTATAACTGTTGTAGGATTATTTTTTACAGTAATTTTAATTGTATAATCACCAGTATAGTCTATTGTATAAACTTTGTTTATTTCTGCTATTCCATTTCTTGATGTCGGTTCTACTTTTTTAATTTTTCCACTTTCATCAAATTCGATGTCCATTCTTATTTGTGATATTGCTATATAATTTCCTTGTATATCAGATTGTGAAATTGTTAATGTTTGTTTTGTATTTATTTTTGTAATTTTTCCAAAATCTAATGTTCCAATTCCACTATTTGCATCTGTTGTGACATCTACACTTTTTTCTTGGCTTAAATTTGCCGTAAATTTTGATTGTATTTTATCAACATTACTTACTATATTATAGTTTTCTATTATAATTTTAAATTCTTCTGATTCTTCATAAGTTATTTCAATGTCTATATCATAATTACTATTTTTGTCAGTACTTTGAGCTATTTTTATAAATTCGTAACCTTGATTTATCTTTGGAGTATTTTGAATTATTCTTCCTTCTGTATCGTACTGAACTTCTAGTTTTCCTATAATATTATCTTTATTTTTATATTTATATCCTTCTGGTGCTTGTCTTTCAGTAATTTGATATTCAATTGTTTTTCCTTGTTCTGTTTCTCCTATTGTTGCATGTGCTAAGCCTATATCTTTTGTTATTACTGTATCTTTCTTATTTTGATTATCTACTTGAACAATATCATATTTTCCACCAATAAGTTTTTTGTTATTTTTATTAATTGCATCTACTCCTATTGTTAACAATGGGTCTACTTTTATTGTTATTTTTATATCTCCTGAATCATTATTTAGGATATCTATATTTAAATTTGCTTTTATATTTTCTGGAATAGTGCAATTTGTTACTTTTCCTGTTTCATCATAAGTTAAAGTAAATTTGGCATCTTCAAATTTCTTAAATTCCTTAGCTTTAACTGTGTTTGTAATTATATATGTAATGTCTTGACTTATATAATATGGTCCTACATATAATGTTGCTTCTCCATTAATATCTGTCATTTTTGTATCAGAATATAAGTCTGTTTTTTCTTCTTGTATTATTTTAAATTGTGCATTTGCAACTTTATCATTTGGTGATTGTGTACTCTGATTTTCTAGTTTCATTACAGTTTTTCTTCTATTTGCAGTTTTTATTACAACATTTTCAGTTCCAACTGATGCTACTGTGTCAATTTCTACATAGTCATCTGATGCGATAACTCTTGCATCTGTTACTTTTCCTTCTTTATCATAGTCTACAGATATTTGTATAGTTTTATCATTTATCATATATTTATCATTTGCTTTAGTTTGAGTTACTATATATGATACTGTACGTTCTTTGTAGTTTTTAAATGCTCCTATATCAACTTCTCCTTCTCCTGTTTCTTCATTAGTTATTAGTGAATAACTAGTATCTGTTTGATATTCTGATATTGTATATTCTGCATTACCTAATAATATCTCTTTATCTGCATCATCAACTAATTTAACTTTAATTGAATTTCTTTTTGCTGGTGTTGTATATAGTTTTATTTCCATATTTATATTATCTGCTTTATCTGTTGTTATTAAGTCATATTTATCTGTTATATTATTTGGAGTACATGACTTTATAGTTCCATCTTCATTAAATTCTATTGTTAAATCTAAGTTTTCTATATCATTATAATCTACTGGTGAATTAACTTGTTCAAATTTATACGTTAAATTTTCTCCTTTATAGCATTCTCCTACAATTTCTATTATATTTCCAATTGCATTAGTTTTAGTATTTACATCACTTTCTTCTCCTTTACTATTGGTTATTTTAAATGTATATCCTTCTAAACTATATGTACTGTTTTCTTTGTCTTCAATTGTCATAGCTATTCTAAATATCTCTGCTTCTATTGTTATATCAAAATTGTTTTCACCTGTTGGGATATTGCAATCTTTAATATATTTGCCATTATATGTTCCACTTTCAATATCTCCATATATATCAAATTTAATTTCAACTTCTGCTCTTTGAGTATATTCATTTCCTGTTTTTTCAGATATTGTATATCGAATAGTTTTTGATTTATTTTCTTGCTTAAATCCTACTTCGTATTTATTGTTTGTATTTTCACGAGATAATCTTTCTTCTTGTTGTGTATAAGTTCCATCATCATTTTTTATTTCTGATATAACTTTAAATTCTTTGCCTTTTAATACATTATTTTCTGTATCTTGTCTTGCTATATTTATAGTAAATTTAGGTGATATTTCGTTTACTATTTTTAATTGAACAGTTGTTGAGTTTTCTGGATTTCCAACAATTTGTAATACATCAACATCTTGATTTTTAGCATTTTTTATAGTTTTTCCTTCTATTATCTCTGGTTTCTTTACAATTTTTCCTTCTTCATCATAAGTTATTTTTAATATCATATTCTCATTTGTCATATATGAATTTGCTGTTTGTACTTCTTTTATTCTATATACCATTGTTCTTAATGCATGTGCATTTTCAAAGTTTATAGTTGTCTTTCCTTCATTATTAGTATTTGTAGAATATTTTGTTTCATTTAATACTAAATTATTTTTAGCATAATCGTCTTCATTAAATACATCAATTTGATATTTTGTTCCTTGTAATTTGACTGTATCATCATCTACATCAACATTTTCAATATCAAATGAAGGTTTTTCAGTTATTCTTTCATTTAGCATTTTTACATCTACAGATTGTTTTTCCATATCATCTGGTGTAATATTATTCATTCCTATAAAGTCTATACGCGTATCTTCTGGCTCTCTAATTAATTGTTTATCAGTTATATTTCCTGAGCCATCAAATAATACTCTTAATTTCATTTTTGTTTGTGCTTTATAATTATCTGGTACATAGTATTCATTTAGTTCTACTTCAATAGTTTTTCCATAATATCTGTATTCTCCATTTTCTGGTAAAACTATTTTTAATTTAACTTTACCATTTTCATCTGTCAATTTTGATTTGTATTCAAATACTTGATGTAATTTATCTGTAACATTATCTGTTAAAATTGATGTTGTTGTTTTTACTCTTACGCCTTGTAATGGTTCTTCATTTTCATCTAATTTTGTAAGATTAATTGCAAAATTATAAATTAAATCATTATATATATTAAATGTCATTTTATTATTACTAATATCTTCTTTAACTACATTTTCTGGTATATCTATGTCATTAACTGCTATTATTTCTCCATAATCTCCAAATTCTACTTCAAACTGAATTGGTTTACTTGAATTATTTACATATTTTAAATCTCCTTTAGTTGCAGACGATAATTGTTGTAATGTAATTAATAACTTTCTATTTGCATAAGTATTATTTAATTTTATGCAAATAGAAAGTTATTAATTGTTGTAATGT
>CANQTJ010000089.1 GCA_947626705.1 uncultured Clostridia bacterium
TGATAATGAACAAGATGAGCAAAAACCAGATGATAACGAACAAGATGAGCAAAAATCAGATGACAATAAACAAGAAGAACAGAAACAAGATGACAACAAACAAGAAGAACAAAAAAATGATAGTAAAGTTGAACAAAAAGTAGATACAACAACAAATACTAATAGTATAAAATCTGATAAAACAGCTTCAAATAAAAGTATACCTTATACAGGTGTTACAAGAGGAACAGCATTAATAGGAATAATAGCATTTTCAGTTACTACAGTTGTATTTATAATAAAATATAGGAAAATCAAATAGATATGAAAACAATACATTTTCTAGAATATATGGGCATAAAGTAAAATAAAAGCCTTCTTATGATATAACAAAATATCATAAGGAGGTTTTTATTTTTAATTAAGAAAGTTATGGTTCAATAACAAGAAAAAAATATATTTTAATAAAAAATTTGCAATTTTATGTAAATAGTGGTATAATTGATATATAAAGGACATATTATTCCTAGTTTATAGGAATAACCTTTATAGGGATTTAGTACATTGAAAAATTAAAATTTTAAGGAGGAAAAGACAATGAAAGAATTCCGGAAAAACTTCAAAAACTTTTTAGTAGCTATTATGGTAGCGGTAAGCATGGCAACGGTAACGGTAGCAGTTCCAGCAGTAACAGAAGCAGCTACGTATACTAAGGATAATTTATCCTTAAGTATAAACGAAGGTATGGCAGTGTTGACAGTCAACACTGCCAATGGTGCTCAAACTTATCAGCTCACAAAGGCTCTTGTAACAAAAGATGGCGGAATTTCAGCAGATGGAACCGTATATTTAATATGGATGAATGGTTCCATCTACTGGTATAGTTACCAGTATCAATTAGGCAACATTAAAATGCAGTTCCTTGATAAAGGAGCGATTGCATTAGTTACTGACAGTAATGGAAACATTACTGGATATGAAACTACAAGTGGCTCAAAATCTGTTCTTACAATAGAACAAGTAAAAGAGAAACTTGGAGTTTCGACAAATACTGGTAATACAGGAAGTACTAGCAGCACAGGCAGCACAGGCAGCACAGGTAATACAGGAAGTACTAGCAGCACAGGCAGCACAGATAACACAGGAAATACTGGAAACACAAATACTGTAGATGGAAAGACCGTTACCGTTAATAATGGTACGGTTGTATTAAAAGTGGTTGCTAATGGCGTAACACAAAGTTATACATTAGCAACAAACACGGCTATTGTTGAAAGTGGTATTGATAAAAACAATACCATTTGGGTTAGATATGCTAACGGAACACTTAATTTCTGGAACTATGACTTGCAAAAGTCAGAAAACAGTATTAAGTTACACACAGCCACAAATAATGCAACGGCATTAGTTGTTGCAAATAATCTGGTAACAGGTTATTATGTGGCAGGTAAGAGTAGTGTGCAATCCCTGTTAACATTGCAGGAAATTGACAAGATTGTTAATCCTCCTGTTACGGAAGAAACTACTCCTAAGGTAACTTATGCATATCGCATAGTTACCAAAGGCTCTTACGTGGAATTATATAATTCCAATGATGAGCGCGTTGATATATTTAAGTTAGATAATGGCAAGATAACATATAAAGGAACAAAGGTTCTCGAGAATGTTAAGTATGCACTTTTCAATTCAAAAGGGAACTTACTTGCCATCACAAAAAAGGGTAGCTTAATAGTGATAAAACATTCGTCTTTGTCGAAGAAAAGTATTGCAACGAAGATTTCACACTTCAACTACTCAAAGCGTGGACTTGCATTGTATGCTGTCAGAAAGTCGGGAACTCGTTTCAAAGTAACAAAGTACTAAATTCCTATAAGAGTTTTATACTCTACCAGAAAGCACAGTTCAAAATGAGCTGTGTTTTTTGGTGTTGTAAAATTAAAATAAAATTTTAGAAAATTATTGAAAAAATGCAAAAAATAATGTATTATAATACAAAGATAGAGGTGGATTATGAAAACAAACTATTTTAAATATATTTTCATAATATTTGCAATAGTTATAATGATATTTGCAATTGTAAAAATAAAGACAGAAGAACAAAAGAAAGAAGCACAAATATATGAAACCAAAGAAGAAGCGGTAGAAGAAGTAACAGAAATACAATTAGGGGTAGCTTCATTTGATAGTATAAATCCAATATTAAGCAAAAATAAAAATATACAAGATATATCTAAAATAATTTTTGAACCATTAATAACAATAACATCAGATTATAAATTAGAGGGAGCTTTAGCAAAAGAATGGGCAAAGCAAAATGATACAACCTATATAATAAAGTTAAATGAAGATAAAAAATGGTCAGATGGAGAAAATTTTACATCAGCAGATGTAAAATTTACAATAGATAGATTAAAAGATACAGATACTGTATATTCTGCTAATGTGCAATATGTATCAGGTGTTGAAATAGTAGACGATACCACTATAAGAATTATATTAAGTCAAGAAGTTCCATTTTTCGAATATAATTTAACATTTCCAATATTATCTAGTAAATATTATAGTGATAAAGAATTTATTCCAGATATTGTTCCAGTAGGAACTGGAATGTATAAAGTAAGTGAAGTAAGAGAATCTTCATTAATTTTAACTAAGAATGAATATAATGAACAAAATGAAAAATTAAAACTCAATAAAATTACAATAACTATGTATGCAACAGTAGGAGAGTTATATAATGCCTTTAAAATAGGTAATGTAGATTTAGTAAGTACTCAAAATAGTAATTTAAAAGACTATATAGGAACTATAGGATATCTTTCTAAAGAAATGAAAGGAAGAGAGCATGATTTTATTGCATTTAATACACAAAATGCAATATTATCACAAACTAGTGTAAGAAGAGCTATATGTTATTCTATAGATAAATCCAATATTGTTTCAAGTGTTTATGGAGATAATTATTATATATCAAATTTTCCATTAGATTATGGAACATGGGTTTATCAAGGGCAAGATATGAATATTGAGTATAATACAGAACAGGCAAAGCAAATATTAGTAGATGATGGATGGGATTATAGAAATAGATACTGGCAAAAAGTCGTAAATTATAGAACACAAAGAATATCATTAAATTTTGTAGTCAAAGCAACTGATACATCAAGAGTAAGTGTTGCAGAAAATATAAAAGCACAACTTGAAAATCAAGGAATCAGAGTAAATTTAATAAAAGCATCTAATGAACAATATTCAAATTATTTAAAAAATAAAAATTATGATATGATTTTATGTAGTATAAACTTATCCATAAGTCCAGATTTATCAACATTTTTTAATACTGGTAATTTAGCAAATTATTCAAATGAAGAAGTTATCAATATAATGAATGAAGTTAAAAACTCAAACGATGAAGAAAAAATTATGCAAAATTACAAAAGATTAAATGAAATATATATAACAGAAATGCCATATATGAGTTTGTATAATAATAAATATACTGTTGCATATAATGCTAATTTAGCTGGAACAGTTGAACCAAACTGGTTTTATCAATTTTATAATATAAAAGATTGGCATAAATAAAAATATTAATAAAAACTATTGACAAAACAAATGTTTAATGATATAAAGAATATATCAAACAAAAGTTCAAAAATAAGGAGGAAAAATAATGACAGAAAATATAGAAAAGAAAAAAGCTTTAGAAGCAGCAATGAGTCAAATAGAAAAACAATTTGGAAAAGGCTCAGTAATGAAATTAGGAGAATTTAAAGCAATGGAAATAGAGGCAATACCTACAGGAGCATTAAGTTTAGATATGGCTTTAGGTATAGGAGGAGTTCCAAGAGGAAGAATAATAGAAGTATTTGGACCAGAATCATCTGGAAAAACAACACTTGCGTTACACATAGTTGCTGAAGCCCAAAAGATGGGAGGAGAAGCAGCATTTATAGATGCAGAACATGCTTTAGATCCAGTATATGCAAAAAAATTAGGGGTAGACATAGATAATTTAATAGTATCTCAACCAGATACAGGAGAACAAGCTTTAGAGATAACTGAAAGCTTAATTAGAAGTGGAGCATTAGATGTAATAGTAGTAGACTCTGTCGCAGCATTAGTACCAAAGGCAGAAATTGACGGAGATATGGGGGATTCCCACATGGGATTACAAGCAAGATTAATGTCACAAGCATTAAGAAAATTAGCAGGTGCAATAAATAAAACTAAAACAGTACTTATATTTATAAACCAATTAAGAGAAAAAATAGGTGTAATGTTTGGAAATCCAGAAACAACAACAGGAGGAAGAGCTTTAAAATTTTATGCTTCAGTTAGACTTGATATAAGAAAAGTAGAAAATATAAAGCAAGATGGAGAAGTAAAAGGAAATAGAGTAAGAGTAAAAGTTATAAAAAACAAAGTAGCACCGCCATTTAGAGAGGCAGAATTTGATGTTGTATATGGAGAAGGAATATCAAAAGCAGGAAACATTTTAGATATGGCAGTAAATATGGATATAATTGAAAAGAGCGGTTCTTGGTTTAGCTATAATGGAGAGAGAATAGGACAAGGTAGAGAAAATGTTAAAAAATATTTACAAGATAATCCACAAATATTATCAGATGTTGAATCAAAAGTTAGAGCAAACTTTGCAAAAGCATTTGAAGAAAGCTTAGGAGAAGAATTACCTGAAGTTGATGAAGAAGAATTAGAAGATGAAGAATAATATGTTATAGCAAAAAGAAAAGGAAGTAATAGATGTATACAATAGAGGAATTTGATAAAGAAAAAACAAAAGTATTGAAATATATATTATACAAGAAAAGAAGTGAAAATGAAGTAAGAACCAAATTTTCAGGAGTAATAGATGAAAATTTATTAGAAGATATAATACAACATTTAAAACAAGCAAATTATATAGATGATACAGAATACATAAGAAAGACAGTAAATAATTTTATAGCATTAAAAAATTTATCAATAAAAGAATTAAAATACAAATTATTATCAAAAGGCTTAAATAATGATGATATAGAAGATTATATTTATGAAAATAAAAAACAACTAGAAGAATATGAAATAAAATCAATATCAAATATAATATATAAAAAATCAACATCTATGGAGCAAGAAGAAATAAAACAATACTTACGAAAAAAAGGATATAAAATAGAAAATATTAATAGAGCTTTAGAAAAAAATTAAGGAGATAATAATGTCAATATTAACATTAGAAACTAAAAAATACTCAATAAAAATAGATAATTTTGAAGGACCATTAGATTTATTATGCTATTTAATAGATAAAAATAAAATGAATATATATGATGTAAATTTAACAGAAATAACGGAACAATATATAGAATATTTAAATGCAATGGAACAATTAAATTTGGAAATTGCAAGTGAATTTATAGTTATGGCATCAACATTATTATACTTGAAATCTAAAAAATTGTTACCTAAACAAGAAGAGGAAGAAGAAGAAATAACAGAAGAAGAACTAATAAGAAGGATTATAGAGTATAAAAAATTTAAAGAAATAAGCAAAGTACTAAAAGAAAATTATAAGATATATTCAAATAGAATTTTTAAAGCACAAGAAGATATAAAGCTGCCAAAACAAAAATTAGAGAAAGATTATGAACAAAATATGATACCAGAAATATATAAACTTTTAGTAGAAAGAAATAGTGTAAAAATAAATCAAAATGCAAAAAATATTGAAAAAATAGCTTTAGTTGATAAATATACAGTTGCTGAAAAAGTAAAACAAATGTATAAAATACTAGCAAAACAAAAAAGATTTGTTTTTAATAAATTATTTACAGTAAAAAAACATGAAAAACAAGAAATAGTAACAGCATTTAGCGGACTTTTAGAAATGTCTAGAAGAAGCAAAGTAGAAACAAATCAAGACAAGATATTTGGAGATATTATGGTACAACAGAAAAAAAGTAGCTAGTAACAATAAATAATACTAGTTAGTAATTAAAAAATATAAATACCTTAAAGTTTAATTAAGGAGTTTAAATTATAAAAAAAAGGAAAAACTAATATAGAAGAAGGTGATATATTGGTTTTTCTTTTATTTTTTCTAATAATATTATTAATTTTTATAACAATAAAAATCAAATTTGAGTTTATAAACTTTAAATTTTCAACTATTGATGAAGACCATATAAATAAAGATTATAAAATAAAAATTATATTATATACATTCTATAAAATACCAATATTAAAAAAAGAAATAGATAATGAAAAAATACAAAAATTGTTAAGTAATGAAAAATTAGCAAAAGTAATAAAAGATCAAGAAATAAAAATTATACAAAATAGAAAAGATA
>CANQTJ010000090.1 GCA_947626705.1 uncultured Clostridia bacterium
TACCAGTAATACTATTAATCTTATTATCGTAATAATCTAAAATTGAATTTTCTAAATCCTGCGCATTTTCATATTTTTCTTTTGCCAGTTTTACATTTTCAAATAATCCATTTCCTGTTAATTGTGCTATTGATATTCCTGCTAATATTAATAAAATTACGATTGTTATTACTAGCACTACTAATGTTATTCCTTTGTTTCTGATTTTAAAATTTTTCATCTGTAATTCATTCCTTATAAATATAGATGACATCTATTGTCATATTTCAGTCAATTATATTGTATGATGACAATAAATGTCAATATATTTTTCTTCAAAATTATGATAAAAATTTTTATAATAGAATTTATTAATCAAGTAGAAGTGATAAGGTGATTTTTCATGATAAAAGAAAAAAGAAATTCAATGAAATTTACTCAAGAAGAAATGGCAAATAAATTAGGTATAAGCTTAAGGCAATATGTAAGAATAGATAATGAACAATGTTTTCCAAGAAGAGATATACTTAAAAAGTTAATTGTTGAATTGAATTTAACAAACGAAGAAATTGGTATATATATAAATACCCTCACAAAACATCTAGCTTAAGCCATTTGCCCAACTTCTACTTATTTGATATATGTATGTTTTCTACTTTTACATCTATTTCTCTAGAAACAATATTTTGAATTTGTGCAACTTCTTCTGGAGAAAGTTGTTCATCTTTTACTATAACACTTACACTATCTTTATTTACAAATATAACTACATCTTCAAATTCCTTAGTTTTAATTAAATTTTCACAAATCATTATACTGTTTTTTATGCTATTAATTTTTACAATTTCTTCTTGAGCAGATTGTTTTTGTGTTTCTAAAGAATTATTACTATTTAAAATATTTTCATAAGTTTCAATCATCTGTGAATACATAGAATCTCTTTCTAATCTTGAACTAGAAAAATAATTACTATCAGTTTTCTTAATATTGCTACTTGTAGTAACAGTGTTATCTAATGTTTGATTATTTGAATTTGTTATATTATTCATATTTGTATTTGTGTTATTATTTGTGTTTATGGTATTATTCACACTATCATTTATTATATTACTTTCAGTTAAAATATTTTCACTAACTACATTACTACTAACCAATTGTGCATCACCTATATTTGATACTTCAGCTAGTTCTTCTTCACTACTACTAATATATGTAGCTGTAGTTAAATCTTTTGTACCTGTATAATTTAAATATCCTGCTACTACAAGCATTAAAGCAATCACATATATTATAACTTGATTTTTCTTAAAAACTTTTACAAATTTCATAAATAAATCTCCTCTCAAATATAAATTTATTGACACATTTCAAAAACCTGTATCTTATGAGTTGCAAGTCCAGTCGCCGCTTCTACTGCTTGTATTATATTAGTTTTTATATTTATGTCTGATGCTCCCTTTGCTGTAATTATTGCTCCTTCTATTTTAGGTTCAATAGTTTTTTGAACAATTGGCGTTTTATCACCATTATCTTCTTGATATACAATTTCCTTTTGTGAATCTGTTTGTTCCACTTTTCGTACTCCTCCCGAAGTATCTGTTTCTTCTGTTACACTCGTTTTTGAATTTTCATTATACATTGCGACTGTTTCACTAGATTCTGAATAATTTATAAATACTTTTACACTCCCAACACCTTCAATATTACTAAGTATGCCCTCTAACCTCGATTCCAGACTATTATTAGTATTACTATTACTTTGTACTTCATTTTGATTTTTTTGCATTGTAGCTAATTGTTTTCCAGCTGAATTTGTAACAGTTTTATTTGAACTTTTACCTCCATTCCATATATAATTTATTATCACAACAGTAATTATTAATACAATTACTAGAAATACTAAATTCTCTATTCTTTTTTTGTTGTTTCCTTTATCTTCATTTTTTGCAATCAAATCTTTTAATTTATCTTTAAACATTTCTCATTCACCTCATATTCTTTTTTTAAAAAATTTTTTATCTTTTGTATGTCTGTATTAGTAATCTTTGTATCTTCTTGTACTTTATTATTTTTTATATCCTGATTATTTTCTTTTTTTCCTATTTCTATTTTAGGAATTTTCTGTATTTCTGTAACTATCTTACTTTCAATTGTATCTTCTTTTTGATTAACATTTATGTTTTCACTTGTATCTGATTTTTGATTAGCATTTATTTTTTCACTTGCATCTGATTTTTGACTTGCGTAAGTTTCTTCATTTATATTTTCTTCACTTTGTTCATTATTTCCATTATTTTCATTATTAATTTTTGACTCTATTTTTAAATCAATATTTTCTATTCCGCTATCATTTTCAGAAATATGAGCTTTTACTTTGCAACTTTCAGCTTTATATCCCTGTTCTTCTACTTTTTGAATAATATCTTTTTGCAGTTGTTCTTCATATATTTGATTTAATCTGTTCTTCATAGAAGTTTGGTCTACTTCTTCTATTTCAGTTGAAGTTTGTGTCATATCTTGCATATCAAAATATAAATTGTTAATGTTGAATTTATCATTATTTTCTATTATTGGAGCAATTATACTAAATAAAATATATAACCCCATAACAGTTTTTATATACTTTTTAGTTTTGTTATTCGGTAAAATCATCTCTAAAATTGACACTATAATTAAAGCAAAACTTAAATTTTTTACCCAAGAACTTAAAAAATTTATCATTTTTCAATTTTTCTCCTTCATTTATTACATCTTACAAGTAATATTATTTCTCTAAAATGTCCTAGTCAGCCTTAAAAATAATAATATTAAAATCATCTAAACATCATACCTGTATTAGACATCTTTATTAATAAAGTTGTTCCAATAATAACCATAAAAGATATTACACAAAGTATAGCTAATAATATTTTAAATATATCTGAAATCTGATCCAATAATTTAATAATTTTTTCATCTGCAATAGTTTCACTTATACTTGATACTAACTTATATGATATTGATAATACTGATAATTTTAAAATAGGTAATATACATATTCCTATAATAATTATTACACCTAAAAAACCAATTGCATTTTTTAAAATCACTCCACATCCTAAAACACTATCTACTATATCACCCAAAATTTTCCCTACTACTGGTATAGTAGAACTTACAATAGTTTTTGCTGTCTTAGCAGTTATGCCATCTATAGAACTTGCTAATGTACCTTCTAAAGATATTACACCAGCAAATATTGTTAGTATTATACCTAGAAACCATATTGTACTTGATTTTAAAAACTTTGATATTTTTTCCACTCTGACGTTGTCAGAAATTTTTGAAATTATACTCATTGATGTAATTATTAAAATTATTGGTATCAAGATATTTTCTACCATATTCCCAATAAAATTTATCATCAATAATATTATTGGTTCTAATATACTTGTTGTTGTTATACTTCCTGTGTAAATCATTAATGATACTAAAACAGGTATTAATGTATTCATAAAGCCTACCAGATTATCAGTAGTTTCTTTTACTAAGTTTATAATATCTGAAAAGTTACCCATTATAATTGTTACAATAGCTATGTATTGTACATAATATATTAATTTTGATATACTATCATTCTCTAAGCTTTCACTAACAGATTTTAAAATACTATGTATTATTATAATTACTAAAATACTTATTAAACTTTTTATTCCTGTTCTTACTTCTGTTCCTAACAGATTTAAAATTCTTTTGTATATATTAGAATTGTCTATTTCTCCTTTTATTGCTGAATTTAATATTTCATCTATATCTATATCTTCAAAAAATTCTCCACTATATTTTTTAGAATTTTCAATAAACGAGCTTATTCCAAAAGTTTCTTTTTGAGTTGATAAGGTGTCTTCATCTATATTATTTGCATAAGAAATATTAAAATTTAGAACATTAAATATCAATATTATAAAAATAAAAATTTTAAAAGTTTTCTTTTGTTTTTTCACATTTTCTTTACCTCCTTATGGTAAAATTTTTAATATAATTTCTAGCAAACTAGAAATTATAGGTATTGACATTGATATTATAATTATTTTACTTCCTAACTCTATTTTACTTGCAATTGCTGCTTCTCCTGAATCTTTGCATATACTTACTGCAAACTCTGAAAGAAATGCTATACCAGTAATCTTTATTAATAATGCTATAAATTGTGTATTTATAGAAAATTTATCTTCTATTGACTGAATTAAATTTATTATTCCTGTTAGCCTGTCCATCACTAAAAAAAGAATTAATATACCAGTCAAAATACTTATAAAAATAGCATATTCTGGTCTATACTGCTTTAACATTATTATAATTATTAATGCAATTAGTCCAATTCCTATTATCTTAATAATTTCCATTATTAATTTTATTCATTCCTTTCCTGTATTTATAAATTAAATAAAGTTCTAACCGTATCAAATAAATTACTTATTTCTTTAATAACCATTGTTAAAACAATAACTAATCCAGCTAATGTTGTCATCATAGCTTGGTCCTCCCTACCTGCTCTTACTAAAACTTGATATAAAACAGCAACTAAAATTCCAATTGCAGCTATTTTAAATAATAAATCTATACTCATAAAAACCTCCATTGGAGCAATTATTTGTTATAATTCACAGTTAAATTATATTTTTTTGTGAATAGTAACATTTATTTTTGCTCTAAATTAATATAATTACTATCGCCATTCCTATTGTTACACCTAATTTTTGATATAATTTCTCATTTTTATTTTTTTCTTCTTGCGCTTGTCTTATTTGTTCATCTAAAAAACTTTCTGTTACTTCTATTTGGCTCAATTGCCCATCTGTATCTGTTGTACCTAACAATTTTGAAAGTGTTTTTATTACTTGCTTGTCCTCCTTATTTAAATTACCAGAATATTCATCTATTGAATTTTCCCACGCTTCTGATGCACTTTTATTATTCATTTCTTCTTTTGCTTTTGTAAATATTTTTGAAATATTTAATGTAGTATTTTTAGATATTTCTTCAAATATTTCTGGTAATGGTTCATAAGTAAATTTTATTTTGCTTTTTAATATGTTTAATGCGTTTTTTATTTCTTCTAATTCTTTTAATCTGTATATGTATTGTTTTGATATGTATTTTCCTATTAAGGCTGATATTATAAATACTAAAAATAATATTAGGTATTTTATAATTTTCATATTTTATTGTTCCTTTCTTCTTTGGCATATTTTTTTATATGTTATTATATGCTGATTATTTTTTTTTAGAACTAAAAAAATGTGTAAAATAATTTTAAGTTTCGTTTTTTTATTAAAGCAAGATAGACCTGTTTATATTATAAAAATACTAAAACTTAAAATTTTCTATAATTGACTAAGTATACTAATCGTGCTATTATATTACTTAGAGATAATAGAAAAATTACTAAATGACATAAAAAAACTACAGCTTAAGTATGAGAAATGGAGGCGATTATCATATTCAAATTACAATCTAGCTACAAACCAACTGGCGACCAACCAGAAGCAATAGAATATTTAAGTAAAGGAATAAAAGAGGGCAAGAAATTCCAGACGCTATTAGGAGTTACAGGCTCTGGAAAAACATTCACAATGGCAAATATAATAGAAAAAGTGCAAAAACCTACACTTGTTTTAGCACATAATAAAACTTTGGCAGGACAATTATATTCGGAGTTTAAAGAGTTTTTCCCTGAAAATGCAGTTGAGTATTTCGTATCTTATTATGATTACTATCAACCCGAAAGTTATATACCTTCATCTGACACATATATTGAAAAAGACGCATCTATAAATGATGAAATAGACAAACTTCGTCATTCTGCAACAGCATCTCTATTTGAAACAAAAGATGTAATAATTGTAGCTTCTGTTTCGTGCATATATGGTTTAGGAGATCCTATAGACTATGAAAATATGATAGTTTCTTTAAGACCTGGTATGCAAAAAACTCGTGAAGAGATTATGAAAAAATTAATTAATATGCAATATTCAAGAAATGAAATAGATTTTAAAAGAGGAACTTTTAGAGCAAAGGGAGATATTTTAGAAATATATCCATCTGACCAAAGCGAATCTGCAATACGTGTAGAATTTTGGGGAGATGAAATAGAGAAAATACATGAAATAAATCCATTAACAGGAAAATCAATTGCACAAAGAAAACATGTAATGATATTCCCTAACTCACATTATGTAACAACGTCAGATAAAATGGAACGTGCATTGTTTACTATAAATCAAGAATTGCAAGAACGTATTAAATATTTTAAAGATAATAATAAATTAATAGAAGCTCAAAGAATTAATGAAAGAACCAACTTT
>CANQTJ010000091.1 GCA_947626705.1 uncultured Clostridia bacterium
GCTCCAATAATATAAAATTCTTTTCTCTATATTTCTTCTATCTACTATTTGCATTTCTATATCACAATTAATAGAATTATCAATTTTAGCCTTTATATCTAATATCCCCATTTTATCATCCAGCATATCTTTTTCTAGTATTGGATTATTGTCTAATTTTAAATCAGTTACTTTTCTATTTAAAATGGAACTTAATAATTCAGTTGTAATATCTTCATTTCCTATATGGCCAAATATTCTTTTAAATACATAATCTATTTTTGGATTTAATAATTTTTCTATAATACATACCTTCTTTCTTTTCTATTTTTTTATTTTTATTTTTTGATTTTTTTGGCAGAAATACCTTGATAATTTCGAATTTAAAATTTGTTTGAAATATAAACTTGTTTTATATTAACATAATTTAAAATAAATTGCAATTATTTTTGAGATTTTTTTATTAATTATTTAACTTAATAAAAAATTAAAAAGATAAAACTATTGGTATCTCTTATTTTATTATTTTTACTTAAAAAATTTTTAAAATGTGTAGTATTACAATTGATGTGAAACAAAAATAATATAGAAAAAAGTGATTCAAGTAGTATAATTGAATTGTCAAAAAATAAAAATTATACGAAAGGACTTGAATCACTTATGAATAATACTATAACACAAAATGTAGAAAAAGAAAATAAAAATACAAAAAGATAATGGAACAGAATTTAGTTATAACCAAGCAAAAATAAAAAAAGAACATCCAATGGATACATTGTTAAAGAAATTAGAGATAAGACATTATAAAATAAGTCCAAGAACACCAGAACATAATGGAAAGGTAGAAAAAAGCCATAGAAATGATAATGAAAGATTTTATAGCTATTTAAAATTTTTTATTGTCAAAAATTTTTTTAAATGATATAATTTTAGCATATCAAAATTTTATTGAATTTAAATCCTTAATAAAAAAGGAAGAGGAGAGAAACAAATGGAAAAACTAAGAAAAAACATAAGAGAAAATAAAGTAATAATATTAATTATTACAATAGTGATTTTATTGATATTAGCAGGAATATCCATAGTAGAGTTAACAGGAATATTTGAAAAAGGATTAAATAAGCAAATGTTAGCAGACTATGAAAGTCAATTAAACAATTTAGGAAAAAGTACAGTAGGAAGTGGAGATGTAACAGGTGGTAGTGGAGAATATAGTAGTGAGGATAATGAGCAAGGAGATCAGCCACCAGCAACACAAGGACAGTCAGCAAGTGACATAGCAAACGTAGAAGATAAAAGTGAAGTTTATGGAAAACAAGTAACAAATTATATAGTAGAAGGAGCAACTGATGTAAAATGGGATATATTTTATGCAGATACAGAAAATATATACTTAATAGCAGATGATTATATAGAAAGAAGTCTATTGCCAGAAAAAAATGGAAAAAAACCAAATAATGGAAAAAATATTTATCAAAGAACAGCGTATATTACTTCAGATATAGTAGCAAGTTATAAACGGATCTGAGGATATAAAAGATGATAAAATAAAAAAGTTAAACAATGATTATACTAATGTAAGACAATATGCAAGTACGAATGTAAATATGAAATATGTAGCATATATGTTAGATATGAGTATATGGGGGAAGTTTGCAAAAAATGAAGTAGCGGACTATGCAATAGGAGGTCCAACAATAGAGTTACTATTTAAGGCATATAATGCAACACATCAAACATCGTATGTAGCAGGAGCAACAAGTAATAAAGGTTATCAAATAAAGAAACAAGAAAGTAATAGTTGGAAAAATTCAATAATTAGTATGTTAGAAAGAGAAAAACCGTATGTAATAAGTGAAACAACAAATGCGGGCGGAATGTGGCTTGCTAGTCCATCATGTTATGCTGAGTATTGCATTATGGATTTAAGTAGTGAAGGTAGTATAGGCTATGACACACCGGCTGATACTACCCAAAATGGTTTCCGCCCAATAGTTTGTCTAAAATCTGAAATCCAGTTGCAAAAAAGTGATGATGGAAATTATGAGATAGTCAATCAACAGTAGAAAAAGAATATAAGATATATAGAGCTAAAAGACCCTGCGTCTTTAGTTTTAAGTAGTGCAGTTTTGTACTACTTTTTATTATTTATGAAAAAAATTTACAAAAAACTATACAAAACAAAAAAACTAGTGATATAATAAAACCAAAGAAAAAAAGAAACCAAAACGGAGGAAAAAATAAATGGGAAATATAGTATTACTAGATGACCTAACCATAAATAAAATAGCAGCAGGAGAAGTTATAGAAAGACCAGCATCAGTAATAAAAGAGATGGTGGAAAACTCAATAGATGCAGGAGCTAATAATATAACAATAGAAATAAAAAACGGAGGAATATCATATATAAAAGTAACAGATAACGGAAAAGGAATAGCATCAGACGATTTAGAAATAGCATTTGAAAGACATGCAACGAGCAAAATAAGAAAAGCAGAAGACTTAGATGTAGTAACCTCAATGGGATTTAGAGGAGAAGCATTAGCAAGTATTGCAGCAATAGCAAATGTTGAAATGATATCAAAAACAGAAAGTCAAGATACTGGATATAAAATTATAGTAGAAGCAGGAGAAGTAATACAAAAAGAAGAAGTTGGATGTCAAACAGGAACATCAATAATAGTTAGAAATCTATTTTTTAATACACCAGTA
The DNA here is from genome assembly GCA_947626705.1 of uncultured Clostridia bacterium. Taxonomy (GTDB): domain Bacteria; phylum Bacillota; class Clostridia; order TANB77; family CAG-508; genus CAG-269. The sequence continues at coordinate 2,692 of CANQTJ010000091.1, forward strand.
AGATATAAATTCCTAAAAAAAGATTATACAGAATCAGGGTATGTTGAAGATGTAGTTACAAGAATAGCGCTAGTAAATCCTAATATAGCAATAAAATTAATAAACTCAGGAAAAACAATAATACAAACAAATGGAAATGGAGATATAAAAAGTGTAATTTATAGCATATATGGAAAAGATGTTGCAAACGGAATTGTACCACTTGAATATATATATGAAGATATACAAATTACAGGAGTTATAGGAAAGCCAGAAATAGCAAGGTCAAATAGAACAAATCAGTTATTTTTTGTAAATAAAAGATATATAAAAGATAGAACGCTATCAGCAGCAACAGAACAAGCTTTTAAAGGATTAATTCCAATAGGAAAATTTGGATTTGTAATATTAAATATAGAAATGAACCCATCAAAAGTTGATGTAAATGTTCACCCAGCAAAATTAGAAGTAAGATTTGAAGATGAAAACAAAATATTTCAAGCAATATATCATGCAATTAAAAATACATTATTAAAAAATGAATTAGTAGCAAATACAGAAAAAGAAAGCGAAAAAGAAAGTGAAAAGGACAGTCAAAGTTCAAAAGGATTATTTGAATATAGGAAAAAAGAAACTAAAAAAATAGAACAATATAATGACGATGAAAGTAAGATAAAAACAAATATAATAAATGTTGGACAAGGCGGACCGGTTAATACGGCTGATGTGTTAGAACAATTAAGGAAAATGCAAAGTGATTTAAGAAAACAAGTTGAAGAAGGCTCAAACATAGTCTTAAATCCAAATTATATTGAAATGATAAATGAAGTTGATACAAATGATAAAAAAGAAGAAAAACAAAAAGATGAATTAAAACAAGAAGATATACCAGAAAGTGCATTAAAAGATGATAATAAACAAGAAATACAAGAAAGTGTATTAAAAGATGATAACAAACAAGAAATACAAGAAAGTACATTAAAAGATGACAACAAAGAAGAAACACAAGAAAACAAAATAAATGATGATGAACAAAAAGATGTACTAATTATACAAGAAGAACAAAAAGAAAACCAAGAAAAAAATGATAATGGAACTGTCACAGAAGAAACAATAAAAAAAGCAGAAATGCAACAAAAAAAATTAGAAGAAATAGAAAATCAAATAAAAAAAATAGAAAGTATGCAATATGATGAACAATCTGTTGATTTTAATGAAATGTATGAAAAATTATTTGGAACCAAACCAATAATAAATGAAAGTTCAGAAAATGAAGAAAAAAATATAGAGGTTAAAGATATAGATATAATAAAAGATAATATATCAGTTTTTGAAGAAAACACAGAATATCAAAAACCAATATATAAGTTTATAGGAATAGTATTCAATACATATATAATAATTGAAATAGACAAAGAAATGTATATAATAGATCAACATGCTGCACATGAAAGAATAATGTATGAAAAAGTAAAACAAAACTATTATAGTGAAATGGCAAAAGATTCACAAATGTTATTATTACCAGACGTAATCTCATTATCACATAAAGAAATGGAAATAGCAAAAGAAAATATGGAAATGTTTGAAAAAGCTGGATTTTGTTTAGAAGAATTTGGAGAAAATACAATAAAGCTAACAGGTGTACCAACAGTATGTATAGATATAGATAACAAAGAGCTATTCTTAGAAACATTAGATGAAATAAATAGTATAGCAAGAACAGCAAAGCAAGAAAAAGAAGAAAAATTTATTGCAACAGTAGCATGTAAAGCAGCAGTTAAAGCGAATATGGTATTAACTAAAGAAGAAGTGGAAAGTTTAATGGACAAGCTATTAGAATTACCAAATCCATTTACATGTCCACACGGAAGGCCAACTGCAATAAAAATGAGTAAATATGATATTGAAAGAAAATTTGCAAGAAAATAAAATTACTGATATTATATTAAGTAAAAATATATAATTAATTTTTATTAAAGGAAGGAACAAAATGGGCATAATAATTGGAATAATAGTAATTATGTTTTTAGTTTTATTAGCGTGGGTATGGCATAGTTTAGGAAACATAGAAAAAACAACAAAAATAAAATGTATTATTATAGGATTTATTATAGTATATATATTAACATTTATAATATTTAATATATCTAAAATTGGTATAGTTTATGAAAATAAAGAAGTAATGAAAAGCGTAAGAAGAATCTTTGTTATAATATTTGCAATAATTAATGGATATTTAATACTACCTTATGTTTTTAAAACATTAGATAAGATAAATAATGAGGATATAAAAAAAGAAAAGGTTACAAATAGCATAATAATATTGCTAATTATAATTGTAATATTATTTATATTTGAATGTATATATTTAGGAAATATGCAAGAAGGTATTATAAATATAATAATGTCTAAAAAATAAGAAAGGAACAGTATGGAAAACAAACAAAAAGTTATAGTTATATGTGGTCCAACGGCATCTGGAAAAACAGCACTTTCAATAGAACTCGCAAAAAAAATAAATGGAGAGATAATATCAGCAGATTCTATGCAAATATATAAAGATATGGATATAGGTAATGCAAAACCATCTATGGAAGAAATGCAAGGGATAGAACATTATCTTTTAAGTTTTGTATCTCCATCAGAAAGATATAGTGTTGCACAATATAAACAAGATGCAAAAAATGCTATAAAGGAAATATTAGAAAAAGGTAAAACACCAATAATAGTTGGAGGAACAGGGCTTTATATAGATAGTTTGATTTATGAAATCGAATATAATGATATAAAAATAGATGAAGATTATAGAAAAAAGTTAGAAAATATAATAGAAAAAGATGGACTAGATAAATTATATAAAATGGCTTTAGAAATTGATTCTAAAGCGATGGAAAAAATAAGTCAAAATGATAAAAAAAGAATAATGAGAGTTTTAGAAATATATAAATCTACTGGAAAAACAAAAACACAACTAGAACTAGAATCCAGATTAAATCCAGTAGAATATGATTACAAAGTATTTGCTATAAATTGGGATAGAGAAATATTATATGAAAGAATAAATAAAAGAGTAGATATAATGATAAAGCAAGGATTAATTGATGAAGTAAAAAATATTTTACAAAAGTACAAAGAGTTTCCCACAGCTATGCAAGGACTAGGATATAAAGAAGTAGTAGATTATTTAAATGGACTTTATACAAAAGATGAAATGATAGAAAAATTAAAAATGGAAACAAGAAGATATGCAAAAAGACAATTAACATGGTTTAGAAAAAATAAACAGACAAAATGGTTAGAAGGAAACGACAATATAGAAAATAATATAAAAATTATTTTGGAGTATATGAACTAAAATATTATATTAATATGTACCTTTAGAGAGACCAACTATAAAAAGTCAATAGTTTTTTGAAAAAATTTTAAATTTTTTTTGAAAAGAAAATAAGGTATGACAAAT
>CANQTJ010000092.1 GCA_947626705.1 uncultured Clostridia bacterium
TCATAATTATCGAAATTCGAGATTTTTTAGTAAAGTGCCTACATTAGTTACAGGAGATACAATACAATTAACAGACTTAACAGGAAGAAAATTAACCTATGTAGTATATGACAAATATACAGTAATACCAGAAGATGCAAGTTGTACAACACAATTAACGGGAGGAAAAAAAGAAGTAACAATTATAACTTGTACAGATGATAGTAAACAAAGAGTAGTAGTTAAATGCAAAGAAGTTAAATAACATTTATTGCGATATATATATTTATTAACATATCCACCTAAGATTATTGGAAATATAGTGGACATGATGTATAATATTTTAGAAAATAAACAAAATATTTTAAACAATACATATTACTTAATTGGAATATGTATTGTTTTGTTGGTTACAAGAGTAATATGGAAATATTACGAAAGCAATGTTTCTAGAGGTATCGAAAGAGATATAAAAACAAAATTATTTAAAAGATTTTTAAAGTTAAAAATAAAAGACATACAATCGTTTTTATGAAATACAAAGAGAAGAAATTTTATTAGATGTAATTAATATTAAAGATATTAACTTATGCTAATTAAGGAAAAATGTAGGAATAATTTTACAAGATTCATTTATTTTTGCAAAAACAAATAAAGAAAATATTGAACTTAATAAAAATTTATCAAATGAAATGGTAATGGAAACAATAGAATTATCATCAGCAAATGAATTTGTAAGTTCATTGACAAATGGTATTTATGAATATTAATGTAGATAATATAATTGTATTAAATAATGGAGAAATAATAGAACAAGGTAGTCATAGTGAATTATTAAAAAATAAAGAAGGTTATTATAGTAGATTGTTACAAATTTAGTATAAAGGTAAAGATAGTTGACATTAATGAATTAACTGAGAAGGGGATGATGTAAAATGGATAACGAAATAATAATTGCATCAGGAAATAAAGGCAAAATAAAAGAAACACAAGAAATTTTAAAAGATTATAAGATAATACCAATGTATGAAATTGGAATTATAGTAGACGTTGAAGAAGATCAAGATACATTTGTTGGAAATGCTATAAAAAAAGTAGAAACAATATCAAAAGAATTAAATGGAAAGAGATGTATAGCAGATGATTCTGGAATTGAAATAGAGTATTTGGATGGATTCCCAGGTGTATATACAAAAAGATGGCTTAAAGGAACAGATAGAGAAAGAAATTTAGCTATTATTGAAAAACTAAAAGATATTCCTAAAGAGAAAAGAAAAATAAAATTTACTACAGCGATTGCTATATCAGATGGAAAACATACTATTTCATCAATAGGACATATAGAAGGATACGTAGCAGAAAGTTTAAGAGGAGATAATGGTTTTGGGTTTGACGAAATATTTGAATTAGAAAATGGAAAAACTTTAGCAGAATTTGCACAGGAAGAAAAAAATAGATTAAGTGCTAGAAGAAAAGCATTAGAAAGTTTAAGAAAAAAATTAAGTTGACAAAGTAAAAATGCATAAAAAGTTTTTATAAATAAATAGTAACTAAAAAAATATATCTTCATATTATAAAATAAAAAATATGGAGGGATTTTTTTGGCAAAGATATTAATATATAACAATGATACTGATAGAATGGAAACATATTATAGGGGAGAAGCAGAACCTATGCCATATAACACAAATAATACTTTAAAAGTTAGAGAATTTAGAGGGAGCAGTAAATCAAATATTTTATGGACTACAAAGAGAACAATGCAAAGTTGGAATAGTCAAAGATATATTTTTGGAGCACCAATACCAGTTGGTTTTGCATTTAAAAGACCATACGAAGGAGGACATGGAAATCAAAGTCAACACTACGCAGGTGTTGCTTTTGATGTAGCACAAACATTAAGTAATACACAAAGAAATAGATTATATAATAGTGCCATAAATTCTGGAGTTTGGTCGTATGTAGAACCAATTACATTAACACCAACATGGGTTCATTGGGATAAAAGATTCCGGTACACCTGCTTGTTCAACAGGAGGATTTCCAACACTAAAAAGAGGAAGTTTAAGCAATTATGTCTTAATTGCACAAGATGACTTAAATACATTAGGATTTAGGACAGGGGGATTAGATGGGATTTTTGGAGCAGAAACACAAAATGCTGTAAAAAATTATCAAAAGTCTAGAGGACTAACAATTGATGGAATAGTTGGTTGCAATACTTGGCGTTCACTACAAGAAAATGTTGTAGGGACAGGACCAACAAATACAACAATAAACTAGTAACAATATGTGTTACTAGTTTATTAGTTATGTTGCATTTTATAAAATTATCCATCTATATCAGTTTCAACGATAGCTTTAGCAACATTATATATTAATTTTTGTTTCTCTGGAGAAACGCTTTTAATCAAATCTGTAAATTCTTTATCTAAATAATTTTCTGAACTACTTGAAGCTCCATTTAATAAATATCCTTCAGAAACATCTAGTAATCCACATAATTGATTTAATCTCTTTAAATTAATATGAGAGTTTCCTCTTTCAACTCTACTCAAAAAAGCAACAGAAATATCTATTTTATCTGCTAATTCTTCTTGTGTCATATTTTTTGCAATTCTAGCTTGTTTTATTCTAGATCCTATTACACTATAGTCTATAGCCATTTATATCACCTTCCTATCTCATACCATAATATATCATTTAACTTATAAGTTTTGAAGAAAGCATATAATATATATGTACTAATAAGTAAAAAAATAATGATTAAACATAATTACAAAACATAAAAATAAGAAATTAGAAGGAAAATGAAGTAAAATAAAGAAAATAATATAAAAATACCAAAAAATACCAGATAAAAACTAAAAAAATAAGAAAACATTATTAATTTATGAATACATAATTTGCAAATGTGCACAATATATAGTATAATAAAGATTAGTCGCGAAAAAAGAAAAAGGAGAGTGAACTTTATTAGTACAAGAAAAATAAAATTTTATACAAAAGAAATAATGAAATTTTTTAACATAGCTTTATTAACCTTTGGTTTTATTATCGCGATAATATTAATAAAATATAAACCAATGTATGAAGTGAAAATTTCTGGAGAGCAAATTGGATATATACAAAGTAAAAAAGCTTTAGAAAATATAGTAGAAAATGATATAGAAAATTATAGTGGAAAAAATATTGAAAATGTAGAACTTAAACAAAATCCAGAATATGAATTAAAATTAATAGAAAGAACGAAAGAGAGTGATGAAAGCAAAATTTTAATATCCTTACAAAAGGAAGTAGAAATAACATATAAATATTATGAAATATCTTTAAATGAAGAAAAAATTGAACAAGTAGATAGCTTAGAAGTTGCAGAACAAATAATAAATGAAATAAAAGAAGAAACAAATACAGAAAAAAATTTGATAGTAACTGAGAAAACAACAACAAATATAGAAGATTTAAATACAAATACATTAGAAGTTGCTAAAGAAAATATAATGAAAAAAATAGATATAAAATCTAATAATACAAAACAAATAGCTGAAATAAATGGAATAAAAGTATCAACATTACCTATAACAGGTACAATTTCTTCAAGATATGGAGTAAGTAGTAGCATAAGGTCTTCTACACATACAGGATTAGATATAGCAGCACAAAAAGGAACACCAATAAAAGTTATTGCAGATGGAACAGTAACATTTGCACAGAAAAACGGTTCGTATGGAAATTTAGTAAAAATAGAACACGGAAATGATATAGAAACATGGTATGCTCATACAAATACAATGTATGTAAAAGTTGGGCAACAAGTTAAAGCAGGAGATGTCATTGCAACAGTAGGTAGTACAGGAAATTCAACAGGTCCTCATTTACATTTAGAAGTAAGAATAAATGGGCAACATGTAAATCCACAAAAATATTTATATAATAATTAGAGAAAATAGGCAATACTTAAAATTTATGTTTTAGGTATTGCCTATAAAAATTTGACAGATTCGTATCATATCTATTTAAGGCACAGGAACAGTTCCTATGCCTTTTCTTTATATTTAAAATAAAAAAATAATCCACTTGACAATTTTTTCTAATAATATATAATAATTAGGATAAAATAAATACTAAGGAGGAAATAAAATGCCAGAAAATTTAGAAGAAGAAAAAATACAAAAGATGATAAACGACTTAGTAGAAAAAGCTAAAAAGGCGTCAATGGAATATTTACAATTAAATCAGGAACAAGTTGATAAGATTGTAAAAGCAATGTCAATGGCAGGGTTAGAACATCACATGGAATTAGCAAAAATGGCAGTAGAAGAAACTAAAAGAGGAATATATGAAGATAAAATAACAAAGAATATGTTTGCCACAGAATATGTATATCATAGTATAAAATATGAAAAAACAGTTGGGATAATAAATGAAAATAATGAAGAAGATTATGTAGAAATAGCAGAACCAGTAGGCATAATTGCAGGAGTAACACCAGTTACAAATCCAACATCTACAACAATGTTTAAATCAATAATATCAGCAAAAACAAGAAATGTTATAATATTTGGTTTTCACCCATCTGCTCAAAAATGTAGTTCTGAAGCTGCAAAGATTTTAAGAGATGCAGCAGTAGCAGCTGGAGCACCAGAAAATTGCATTTTATGGATAGAAGAACCGTCAATTACAGCAACAAGACTATTAATGAACCATCCAGATGTAAATTTAATATTAGCTACAGGTGGGACAGGAATGGTACGTTCTGCATATTCGTGTGGAAAACCAGCATTAGGTGTAGGGCCTGGAAATGTTCCATGTTATATTGATAAAACAGCAAAATTAAAAACATCTGTAAATGATATAGTATTATCAAAAGCATTTGATAATGGAATGATATGTGCTTCTGAACAGGCTGTTTTAGTTGATAAAGAAATATATAAAGAATTTGAAGAATTAATGAGAGAAGCAGGTTGTTATTTTGTAAATCCAGAAGAAAAAGAAATGTTAAAAAACTCAATGTTTGAATATAATGAACAATATGGATATAAAATAAAATCACATGTACCAGGACAATCTCCATATACTATTGCTAAAGATGCAGGGTTTGAAGTACCAGAAACTACGAAAGTTTTAGTAGTATATGAAGAAGGTATAGGAGAAGATTATCCATTCTCAAAAGAAAAATTAAGTCCAGTATTAACATATTACATTGTTGATAATGAAGAAGAAGGGATTAATAAGGCAGAAAAATTATTAGAGTTTGGAGGACTTGGACATTCAGCTGTTATTCATAGTGAAAATGATGAAACGATTTTAAAATTTTCAGAAACAATGAAAGCAGGTAGAATAATTGTAAACTCTCCATCAACACATGGAGCAATAGGTGATATATATAATACCAATATGCCATCACTAACTTTAGGATGTGGTTCATTTGGTGGAAATTCAACAACAGCTAATGTATCATCAGTAAATTTAATAAATATAAAAAGAGTTGCGAAAAGGAGAGTTAATATGCAATGGTTTAAAGTTCCAGAAAAAATATATTTTGAGGCAGGTTCAATAGCATACTTAGAGAAAATGCCAGACATAGAAAGAGCATTTATAGTTACAGACCAAGGAATGGTTAAGTTAGGATATGTAGATAAAATATTATATCATTTAAGAAAAAGACAAAAATATGTGCATTCAGAAATTTTCAGTGATGTAGAACCAGATCCATCTTTTGATACAATAAAAAAAGGTGTTGAACAAATGAATAATTTTAAACCAGATGTAATTATTGCAATTGGTGGAGGAAGTCCTATGGATGCAGCAAAAGGAATGTGGTTATTTTATGAACATCCAGACGCAGATATTGAAGGTTTAAAACTTAAATTTATGGATATAAGAAAGAGAACATATAAATTCCCTAAATTAGGAGAAAAAGCAAAAATGGTAGCAATACCAACAACATCAGGAACAGGTTCAGAAGTAACTTCTTTTGCAGTAATAACAGACAAACAAAAAAA
>CANQTJ010000093.1 GCA_947626705.1 uncultured Clostridia bacterium
AAACAAGTACTAGAAGAAATAAGTCAAGATGAACATGAAAGATATTTAGCAGAATTAAGAGAAAAATATATAATGGATCAGGCTGATATAGAAGAAGCTGGTTATGATAAAGGAGTAAAGAATATTGCAAAAAAAATGAAAGAAGAAAATATAGATATTAATCTTATAAGTAAAATAACTAATTTAACAATAGAAGAAATCAAAAATTTATAATAAAAAAATTAAAATACTTTTATATGTTTGAAATATAAATATTAATGTTTTTATAACTTCCATTACTTTATTAAGTATTCACTTAATAAAATAATAAAAATGTAAAAATAAAATAGTATAATTTTTCAAAAAGCGCATTGGAATTAAATTTTATTAAAATTTCTAAATTAATTTTATGGAAATGTTCACGAATGTAACGGAGTGAAAGGGGTTATAAAATTAATTTAGAAAATATATAAAATTTAGATTAAACGCGCATTTTTGAAAAATTATACTATTTTATTTTTTCACAAATTTTAAATTTAAATTCTAAAACTTATATTAATTCTTTTTCAAATAAATATTAGGGTCAACTTGAACAGAATCTTTTGTTATCTCGAAATGTAAATGTGGCTCATCTGCTATTTCAAAGGCAGCTGTATTTCCAACAGTTCCTAAAGACTGTCCTTTTTCTACTTTTTCTCCCTCAACAACAAACTCTGAAGTTAATAAATTAGAATATATTGTTTGAAAACCATTTTCATGTTCAATCACTATAGTTAGTCCATATCTAGGGTCATTTTTTATAGTTTTTACTGTTCCAGCCTCTGCTGATTTAACAACTGTTGTTTTGTCTGCCTTTATATCTATACCTGTATGAGTTGTCCATTCTTGCAATGTTTCTGAATATATTAAACTATCAACTGCAAAATCTCTTACAATATCTCCTTCTACAGGCTTTTCAAAATTTAATTCAATAGTTGTATTATCCTCTTGCTCTTTTACTTCTTCTGTGTTTTTACTACTTATACTACTTGTTGCTGTAACTTTGTTGGTAGTTAATACATTACTATTTGATTTTGAATTAGATGTTGTACTATTTGTTTTTTCTTTAATTTCATTAGAAACTGTATTATTTTCTTTTAATTCATTTTGTGCTTCATTTACACTTTTACCTATGTCTGTACTAGCACTTTCTGTATTTCCTATTGAATTTGTATTACTTAAAATATTTGATAATTGTTGACTTGTTAAAGTTCCTTCTTTAACCTCATCATTTAATTGTTTACTATAAATCATCAGTGCAAATACTATTATAGCAATCATTACAATGATTATTCCTGAATATCTTATTATTTTTATACTTAATTCGTCTTCTTTATTTTGACGTTTTCTCACATCTCTTCTCATAAAATCCTCCTTAAAATTTATTTCTATTACAATTATTTCCGGATTTTATAAAAATATACATTAATTATTTTGACAGTAAATATTAATAGTTATCATTTCAAACAAGAAAATTTTTTCTAAATTACATTTACATCTTTAATTTCCACTCCAGAATAAAAGTGTTTTATAATTTCTTCAAAGCTATTTCCTTGTTTTGCCATACTATCTGCTCCAGTTTGACTCATTCCAACTCCGTGTCCATATCCTTTTACAGAAAATTTTATATTATTTCCTTCTTTAGTAATCTCAAAATTTGTTGATTTTAAACCTAATAATGTTCTAGTTTCTACACCAGAAAGTTCATGATTTCCAAACTTAACTGTCTTTACTCTTGTACCTTCTGTATATTCCAATATTTTTATATCTTCATTTTTCGCAAAATCTATTGATATATCATTATATTTTGTTTTTAGTTTATTTATTAGCTCTTCCTGAGTTAAAATAGCTTCTGATGAATATTGAGTATATGCATCTTCTCCTGATGTTTCAACACTTTGTAAATATGGATATCCTGTTCCTCCCCATACATTTACAGGAATTTCTGTTACTCCACCACTATTTGAATGAAAAAATGCGTTAATTGGTTGATTATTGTAAGTTATAATTTTTCCTTTTGTATCATTTACACAATTACATATTTTTTGCCAATTACTTTCTCTTTTACTTTCTTCCCATCTGGCTAATCTGTCTTCTTTAGAAATCCATGCTTGGCAACATGTCGAATCATCACATATATCAGCATTATCATGTTTTTTATTTAATACTTTATAAATTGTATAAGTTCTAGCAACTATTGCTTGTGCCTTTAATGCTTCAACTTCATAATCTGCTGGCATTTCTGCTGATACAACATTACATAAGTATTCATCTATATTTACTTGTTCAACTTGTCCAGTTTTTTTATGTAATAAATTAATTTTTCCATATTTAATATATTCATAATTTTCTTCATTATTTTTGCTAATATCAGTCGTATTTTCTTCTGAATTATTATTTATAAAATTTTCATTAACACTCGTTGAAATTGTCCTTTGTGTCAACATAGCTGGTATTATAAAGCATATTAGAATAAATGCTATTAAGTAAAGTAATAATTTCTTCAAATTTTTACCTCCTTTTAGTGGTACTTTTCTATCTCCTCTAAAAAATTTCTAAACTCCTCTTATGCAGAAGTCAGTTTTATCTTCATACTATTTAATATCCTTCTTTCTATTCTTGACACCTGTACTTGACTTATTCCTAATATTTTTGCAACTTCTGTTTGTGTTTTTTCTTTAAAAAATCTAAGTAATATTAGCTCTTTATCTCTATCCTCTAATTCGTTTATCAATTGATTAACAACCATTCTATTTGTAATAATTTCCTCTTCATTTTTTCCTGTCGATATTTTGTCAAATATAGTTAGCTGTCTTCCATCTTTGTCTTCTGAACTAGCTGCTCCTTCTATTGATTCTATTACATTGTTACTTTCCATTGCTATTACTACATCTTCTTTATCTACTTTTAGTTCCTTGCATATCTCTTCTATTGTAATATCTTTGCCGGTTTTCAATAAATAATGTTTTTTTAATTCATTTATTTTTATATTTAATTCTTTTATACTCCTACTAACTTTTATTGGTCCATCATCTCTTATAAATCTTTTTATTTCTCCTAATATGTATGGTACTGAATATGTTGATAACTTTACTTCAAAATTTGTATCAAATCTTTTTATTGATTTTATAAATCCTATGCACCCTATTTGATACAAGTCTTCTACTTCATATCCTCTATTAATAAATCTCCTAACTATACTCCAGATAAGTCCATTATTTTCTTTTATAAGTCTATCCATTTCGAACTTATCTCCGTTGTTGTGCTTTCTTTATTGAATTTATATCATTTTCATACATATAATCTACCTCATTTTAATCTTTTGTCAAAGTATTTAATTTACTTTCTTCTTCACAATCTTGTAACTTTATAGTTTTTACTAAAGTTACCTTTGTTCCAAGTCCAACAATTGATTCAAGTTTCATACTATCCATAAAGCTTTCCATTATAGTAAATCCCATGCCTGACCTTTCTAGATTAGGCTTAGTAGTATATAGAGGTTCTTTTGCCATTTCTACATTTTCTATTCCTTTTCCATTATCTGAAATCTCAATAATTATTTGATTATCTTTTAATTTAGCATTTATTTTTATAATCCCTTGCTTATTTTCATAACCGTGAATTATACAGTTTGTAACAGCTTCAGATACAGCTGTTTTTATATCTGCTAATTCCTCAATTGTAGGATCTAACTGAGATGCAAATGCAGCAACTGTTATTCTTGCAAATGCTTCATTAGTTGCTTTGCTTATAAATTCTAATTTCATTTCATTGTCAACTTGTTCTTTCATTTGACCCCTCCTTCTAAATTTGAGTAACTGGTATTAATTTTAATATGCCACTCATTTCAAATATTTTTTTTACATTTTGAGTTAAGTTTGCTACTTCTAATTTTCCACCCAACATATTTGCAAATTTATATCTTCCTATAATTAGTCCTATTCCTGCGCTGTCCATGAAAGTAACACTATCAAAATCAAATATAACTTTTTTAGGCATATATCTTTCAATTTCATAATCTGCTTTCCTCCTTATCTTTTGAACACTACAATCGTCAATCTCATCTGTAATCTTAAAAACTAATAGCTTGTCCTCTTCATAAAATTTTGATTCCATACTTGTCCTCTCCTTTTTTATGTTTTTCTAAAGTATTATAAATCTTTTTCCATTATTTTCCAATAGCAAAAAAATAGAAGTTTTGTCGAATATATAGAAGTTTTCGACAAAACTCTTTTTTTACTATGTAATGTATATAATATAAGATTTTTATTATAATTATGATACATTGATATAAATTATATTTATTAAATAATTATTTAAATGGTATAAAATATTGACAATTTGGTACTGCACCATTTAAAACTATATATAGTTTAGAATTTTTTGTAATAAATTGACTATATGCTCCACCACTATAAAATTGAGTTCCATTTGTTCCTCCTATAAAGCATATTTGTATTTCATTAATATATACATAACTCATTACTGCACTTTTTCTTAAATTACCACTTACTATAATAATTCCATTAGATGGTACTGTGTACTGATTAGTTGCTGAATTATAAGAAGATATATCTACTTTATTATCATAATCTAATTCTACATTTTTTATATCTATTTCTCTATTACTATTTATTTGAGCATCTACTTCATTAGTGTATTTTGCAATTTGTGTATCTTCATCATCTTTTGCATTTTTATATTTTTCTTTTGCCAACTTTGCATTTTTCAATAATCCATTTCCTGTTAATTGTGCTATTGTTACTCCTGATAAAATTAATAATAATATTATTGTTATTACTAACGAAATTAATGTAATTCCTTTGTTTTTATTTTTTTGTTTCATTTGATTCATGCTCCTTCTCTTTAGTTTTATTTTTACAATTTTTCGAAATTTTATGTAACTTAGTTGTTAAATATTTTTATATCTAAAATATAACATTTATAGTTTTCTTTGTAAATACTTTTTTCATATTTGTATAATTATTTTCATATATTTATAATTAATTTTTACATAATTGTAGAAGTTTTAATTAAAAAATTTCATAATTAATTAATTAATATAATTGGTAATTAGCAAAAGCATTTTTTTAATGTTGTTATACTATTATTAAAAATCTACCATTAACGAACATTAAAAAAAGACAATTAAAAATTAATGCTGACAAACTAAATATGTTAGATTAAATACTCTATTTATAAACTCTGAAAGTTCATAGTCATTTTCTATATATTTTTATACCTTTTCTAATATTTTATATGAATATCACAATATCAGTTTAATACAATTATTATTTTATTTTAATTGCTACAGCATTTGTATCATTTGATTCGATAATAACATTTTTACCACAATAGCTATTAACAATAAATTTCATATTTTCATTTTTAGTATGTTCTATTACTATACTTCCATTTGCTACTGTGTATCCATTAACTCCAGAAAAATAAAATCTTAAGGGGGTACTTTTATTTTGTTCTGAATTTTGCAAATATCCAAATATATTTGAATTTGCATCCGCATTAGACCACATATTTATATTTATAATATAAGTTCCTGTGTCTAAGCTTGAAAAATCAAATATCATATTATCTTCACTATTATTATTTATTGATATACTATTAGTTAAAGTATAAAATTTAGTTACTATATTTTTATCATTACTTACTCTTGTGCCATCTATATATTCTTCAATTTTATTTTCATAATCACCTAAAGTTGCATTTTGTTCTTCTTGTAATTGTTCTGACTTTTCTTTTGCTAATTGTACTTTGCCAAATAATCCATCTTCTCTTAGTTGGCTAATTATTATTCCTGATAGTATTAATAATATAATAATGTTTAGTATGTTATCGATGGTTAGGCTGTATATAAATTTAGACTGGAATATATTACTAG